>JALRKE010000100.1 GCA_023254845.1 Candidatus Nanopelagicaceae bacterium
GATTGCGGCAAATAACGGTAAGCCAGTTGATTTAATTTTAGAGATGGTTGGCGGAACTACATTTGATCAATCGCTAGAAGCTTTAGCGCCATTTGGCCGGTTAGTGTTTTATGGAATGGCTTCACGTAAACCGCCGAAGAGTTTGCAACCAGGAGTTTTGATGCCAAAGTCGCAGACAGTAAGTGGATTTTGGTTGGTGAACGCGCTTGCAAATAAAGAGTTGATGGCAGAAGTTTTCATGGATCTATTTGGATTAATAATGAGTGGAAAGTTAAAGCCGATTGTTGGGGCGACATATCCGTTATCGCAGGCGGCGCAGGCGCATCGCGATATGTTGGCGCGTAAAACAGTGGGCAAAATTGTGCTTGATCCAAAGGGTTAACTAGCAATAAGAAAACAGGGTATTCTTCAGCCCGCTTTTCTTTTGCCCCCCTAGCTCAGTCGGTAGAGCGTTTCCATGGTAAGGAAAAGGTCATCGGTTCGATTCCGATGGGGGGCTCGCAAGACTTGGCGGGGTAGCTCAGCCTGGTAGAGCAAGCGGCTCATAATCGCTGTGTCGTGGGTTCAAATCCCGCCTCCGCTACCAAGTCTTCGATTTCTCAGTCGTTAATCTCAAAGTTTTTGCATCCTTTGGCTGATTTTCTGTTGATTAATCAGCGTAAGGGCGTTCGAGTTCTTATTTAGCGCATCGGCTAATGATGGTGAGATCAAAGAGATCAACTCTTGAATGTAGGCCAAATCACGCTCAAGGTTCCTATGGAGAATGGGTGCGTGATGAGCGATAGCGTTTCTTAAGTCCTTAATAATCACTGCTTTTTGCTGGAAATTTCTACGTCCGAATGATTTTAAGGTTGGGTTTTGGTTTTCAAGATGTCGCCAAATTCGATGTCCATACTTGTTAGAGATTAGGGTTAGCCAGAAACTGAGCGATGGAATATCCTGGAATTGAATGTTTGGAATAGTCTTCTTTTTGCTTAAGTAAACGCTTTTGTATCCATCTATTCTTTTCAACTCTCGCTTAGATAGAAATGATGTGGAGTTCCACCACTGATTAGTTCTTAAGATTGAATTAAGAGTTGAATTCAATTGCTCACGGAGAGTACATTCAAATGCTGCGATGTGAACCCAGAGTGCAGTGGATAATTCATAAATCAATAAAAATTGCCTCCAAAAGGCCATCTCATAGAGCGAACGAGAAGTTGATTTGATAAATTTCTCCTAACTCCCCGGGTGGTTTACGAAAGTAAATGGCACATAGGGGAATGAATAGTGGCAAAATATTTGCCGCACTGTTTCACATCTCCGGATCAGTTGGAGAGATTCAATTTGATCCGGGGATAACTAATCGTCATTGATTGGATGCTAGGATTTCCTCGGATCCCCCGGGTGGGTTGTCCACACAACTTTGCACCCGGGGTATTTCTTTTTTTGAGCGGAAGAAAACGCTCTTTTTGCCATAGATGGGGTCGCTGGGTATTCTCACGCCCCTGCTCGTAAACAAATAAGTAAGGAGTCAACATGGCCAGCAAGAGTGCGGATGTCCGCCCGAAGATCACTATGGCGTGCGTTGACTGCAAAGAGCGTAACTACATCACCAAGAAGAATCGCCGCAACGATCCAGATCGTATGGAGCTAAAGAAGTACTGCCCACGTTGCAAGGCATCAACTCTTCACCGCGAAACCCGTTAATTAGAGGCCAGCGATGGCTGGATCA
>JALRKE010000101.1 GCA_023254845.1 Candidatus Nanopelagicaceae bacterium
GGTGATTAAAACTTCGGATTCTTGGCCAATTACATCTTCATTTACCGATAGTGAGACTTCATTTAATCTCTTATGCAACCTGTCGTAGCGCTCCGCAACGATCTCCTCGGGTACCTGATCGGGCATATCAGCGGCTGGGGTGCCGGGGCGCTTTGAATATTTAAATGAATAAGCGGCTAGAAAACGTAATTCGCCAGATAGGTCCAAGGTTTGTTGAAAATCTGATTCGCTCTCGCCGGGAAATCCGACGATGAGATCGGTAGTGATTGTCGATTGTGGCATAGCGCTTCGAACCTTCTCGATGATTCCACGATAACGCTCGACTCGATATGAGCGACGCATCGCCTGCAGGATCTTGTCTGAACCTGATTGGAGTGGCATATGTAGGTGTGGCATCACATTCTCTGTCTCAGCCATCGCCGCAATAACATCATCGGTGAAATCTCTTGGATGTGGGGACATAAAGCGGACCCGCTCGAGTCCATCTATCTCTCCACAGGAACGAAGTAACTTGGCAAAGGCCTCTCGATCGCCAAAGTCAACACCGTAGGCATTTACATTCTGGCCAAGGAGTGTCACCTCGGTAACGCCCTCGTTCACCAGGGCTCGAATCTCACTCAATATTTCATGACTGGGGCGATCTTTTTCGCGCCCACGCAGCTGCGGAACTATGCAGAAAGTACAGGTGTTATTGCACCCAACTGAGATTGAAACCCAGGCTGAAAAGGCCGAATGGCGTCGCGCCGGAAGAGTGGATGGAAAGTGTTCGAGCGATTCCTTTATCTCGACTTGGGATTTTGCTTCGATACGTGCCCGTTCCAATAGCGCCGGAAGTGAGCCAACGTTATGAGTTCCAAAAACTACATCGACATAAGGAGCCTTCTTAATGATGCTCCCTTTATCTTTCTGGGCAAGGCAACCACCGATTGCGATCTGTAAGTTCGGATTGGCCCGCTTTGTTGGAGCTAGAAAACTTAAGTGGCCATAGAGCTTGTTATCGGCATTCTCGCGGACCGCACAGGTATTAAAGACAACAACATCGGCAATGTCGCCGGTGCTCGCTTGCTGATATCCAGCCGCTTCGAGTGAGCCCGACATTCTCTCCGAATCGTGGACGTTCATTTGACAGCCAAAGGTGCGGACCTCGTAGGTTCGCCCGTGGTCATGAGAGAGCCCGGCGAAAGTCTGGGCGACAGACTCTCTAGTCACACTCTCATCCATCACAGTCACAGCCCCATTGTAGAAGGCTCGAGAAAGGGCCAACCATTTCTCCCTCGAGAGCACCTACACTCGAAGCGAGGAGGTGAGGCGTGAGTACCCAGGCCGTCAGCCCCGCCGGTGCCGAGAGGTACCTGGCCCAGCTCAGCAGGCCCGCTCACCCCGTCGCCCCACGGGCTTTCGTCGTGGATAGGGATGGCACCACTCTGTTTGATTCTGGCGACACCACGCTCCCCCTCGCACTCGCTGGAGTTACCAAGCTTTTTACGCTGGCCATGGTGCTCCGAGAGATTGATCGCGGTGCGCTCAGCCTCGATACACCGCTCGCGGATCTCCTCCCTGCCGACACCGTTCGGGGGTTGTGTGTGGTGGACGGAGTCGACCACAGCTTGTCTATCAGCATTGAGAACCTCCTGCGGCACC
>JALRKE010000102.1 GCA_023254845.1 Candidatus Nanopelagicaceae bacterium
GTGAATTGGTTCAACGATTTTTAAGACTTCATATATTTTTGTTGAGTTTCCTAAACTCTTGCTCATCTTTTCGCCGGCTTGAGTTACCCAAGCGTTATGCATCCACCTGCGAGCAAATTTATGGCCAGCTGCATTTGACTGCGCGATTTCATTTTCATGATGAGGAAATTGCAGATCAATTCCACCGCCATGGATATCAAATTCATCACCTAGATACGCGCGCGCCATCGCCGAGCACTCAAGGTGCCAACCAGGGCGCCCCGCTCCCCATGGAGTTGGCCAAGAAGGTTCATCAGGCTTCGATGCCTTCCATAGCGCGAAATCTCGTGGATCTCGTTTAAAGGAATCTTCGGCATCCCCAGCGCTCTGTAGATCATCTAATCTCTGATTTGAAAGCGTGAGATAGCGCTTTAATTTACGAACCTCTAGATATACATCGCCATTTCCTGGTGCATATGCCACACCATTTGCAATGAGAATCTCCATCAACTCGATCATCTGCGTTATATGCCCAGTTGCGCGCGGTTCATAAGTGGGTGGAAGGACATTGAGAGCTCGATAAGCATCAGCAAATGCTCTTTCATACTTCATCGCAACCGCCCACCAAGGCATCGCTTCATGAATTGCTTTATGCAAGATTTTGTCATCAATATCAGTCACATTTCGCACAAAAGTGACCGCAAAGCCGCTTGCCTCTAGCCATCTACGCAAAATATCGAAGTTAACTCCGCTTCGAATATGGCCAATATGTGGCGCCGCTTGAACCGTTGCGCCGCATACATAGATAGAGACTTTCCCTGCTTGAATTGGTTTGAACTCACTCACTTCGCGAGTTGCAGTGTCATAAAGGCGAATCATCTTGAAAAGCCTATTTCCTCTTGCTCAATAGCGCCGTAGCAAGAGCAGCTATCCCTCTACCTTCACCGGTAAATCCAAGTCCATCGGTAGATGTCGCCGACACCGAAACCGGCGCTCCGTCAAGAGCGCCCGACAACGCGCTGATCATCTCGCTTCGACGCGCACCTATCTTGGGGCGATTGCACACTACCTGCACCGAAATATTATTGACTTCATACCCCGCCGAAGTTATCCGTTCTAAAGTCTCTTTCAACAGCGTTGCGCCTGAAGCGTTCTTGTATTTGGGATCAGAGGTTCCAAAGTTGGAACCTAAATCACCGATACTTGCAGCGGAGAAAAGTGCATCACAGATTGCGTGTGCTGCAACATCGCCATCTGAATGTCCATCAACGCCCACTTCACCTGGCCAGAGAATCGCTCCAAGCCATAGTTCACGAGATAAATCGCTAGAGAATGCATGTGCATCAGTTCCAAATCCGACGCGAAGCTCTTTCGAATCTGGATTTATTAACGAGACTGCCACGGCGATATCTCCTGGGTTAGTTACCTTCATCGCTCGCGCTTCGCCAGCAATTGTCTTTACTTTCACTCCAATAGCTTCAACTAGAGCCGCATCATCAGTTGCATCTTCACTTGCTTCATGAGCCCGCTTCAATACTGATACTGAAAATCCTTGCGGAGTTTGTATCGCTCTCAACGCGCTTCGATCCGGAGTATTTCGCACATAGC
>JALRKE010000103.1 GCA_023254845.1 Candidatus Nanopelagicaceae bacterium
AGCTTGTTTGGAGCCAAGATGTAGCGCTTGGTGCCATCGATGTAGTGCAGCAGTGCAATGCGAGCGGTACGGTTTGGGTCGTACTCGATGTGAGCAACGGTTGCTGGTACGCCGTCCTTGTCATTGCGACGGAAGTCGATGACGCGGTACTGGCGCTTGTGGCCACCACCGATGTGACGGGTGGTGATGCGACCTGATGCGTTACGACCACCGGTCTTTGGAAGTGGCCTTAGTAGCGACTTCTCAGGGGTCGAACGAGTGATCTCGGCAAAGTCAGCTACCGAGGAACCACGACGACCTGGAGTCGTTGGCTTGTACTTACGAATTCCCATTAGTCAATTCCCCTTAGCCGATGTAGGTAAAGATGTCGATGGAACCCGAGGACAGGGTCACAATGGCACGCTTGGTGTCCTTGCGCTTTCCCATGCCGAAACGGGTGCGGCGGGTCTTACCCTGACGGTTCAGGGTGTTGATGGTTGCGACCTTCACGTTGAAGATCTTCTCCACGGCCTGCTTGATCTCGGTCTTGTTCGAGGTTGGGTCCACCTCAAAGGTGTACTTGCCCTCGTCGATGAGCGCGTAGCTCTTCTCCGAGATGATTGGCTTGATGATTACGTCGCGCGGATCCTTCTGAACTAGGCTCATGCGCTGACCTCCTCGCTCTTAACAGCCGTGCCTACGAAGGACTCGAGGGCGTTGGCGGTGAAGACCAGGTCCTCGGCGTGAAGCACGTCGTAGGCGTTTAGCTGGTCAACTGGGATTACGTGAACGTTCTGCAGGTTGCGCAATGACATGTAGCTGATCTCGTCGTTGCGGTCGAGCACCACGAGGATGTTCTTGGCAGTTGAGACGTTGGCTAGGAAGCTTGCAGCAGCCTTGGTCGATGGAGAACCAGCGATACCAAACTCGTTGATTACGTGGATGCGGCCGTTTCGTGCGCGGTCAGACAAAGCACCGAGTAGTGCAGCAGCAATCATCTTCTTAGGGGTGCGCTGGCTGTAGTCACGAGGCTTTGGACCGTGGATGATGCCACCACCGCGGTGCTGTGGCATACGAACCGAACCCTGACGAGCACGGCCGGTTCCCTTCTGCTTGAAAGGCTTCTTACCAGAACCGGAAACCTCACCACGACGCAGGGTCGACTGGGTTCCCTGGCGAGCAGCTGCCAACTGGGCAACCACTACCTGGTGGATTAGTGGAACGTTGGTCTGGACGTCGAACAGTGCCTCTGGCAGATCGACGGAACCAGCCTTCTTTCCCTTTACGTCAATTAGGTCAACGCTAGGCATTAGTTGCTCTCCTTCACGGCGTTGCGAACGAATACCAACTGGCCCTTAGGACCTGGTACGGCACCCTTGATTAGCAATAGACCACGCTCTAGGTCTACGCCGTGCAGGGTTAGGTTCAAAGTGGTCACGCGGTCAGCACCCATGCGGCCAGGCATCTTCTTGCCCTTGATGACCTTTGCAGGGGTAGTACCGGCACCGACGGAACCAGGCTTACGGTGGTTGCGGTGAGCACCGTGAGATGCAGATACACCAGCAAAGCCGTGACGCTTCA
>JALRKE010000104.1 GCA_023254845.1 Candidatus Nanopelagicaceae bacterium
GGATTTATTGCGTTTAACCAAATCTCCAACTATCCGCCTTGAACTTGGTTACATCACAAATCCAAAAGATGCCGCTCGGTTAAATGATCCAACCTTCCGCGACACAGTTGCCGAAGGTATGGTTATTGCGATTCAGAGGTTGTTCTTATCGGCCGAAGAGGATGCAAAGACTGGAACTTTGCGGATTGAAGATCTTCGTCGCGCCGGAATTCGTAACTAACTCCCTCGCCCTTGTGGGAGAATTTCCAAATGTCTAACGAGGATGTAGAGCGCTACCGGACCCATGAGCCGGAGAATCTCCATGAACGTTATGCACATCGCGCTGCACATATGAAACCAAGTGAGATTCGCTCACTTTTCGCAGTCGCTTCTCGCCCCGAAATAGTCTCACTAGCTGGTGGGATGCCGAACTTAACCGCGATCCCGATGGAGACGATGGCATCAATCGTTGAGAAATTAATTAAGGATCATGGCCAAGAAGCGCTCCAATATGGAAGCGGCCAAGGCCATCCAAAGCTCCGTGAACAGATCTGTGATGTGATGGCGTTAGAAGGTATCCGAGCTAACCCTGATGACATTCTTGTAACTACCGGCTCCCAACAAGCCCTTGATTTGATATCGCGAATCTTTATTGATCCAGGCGACGTGGTGTTGGTCGAGGCACCTTCATATGTCGGTGCGCTTGGCACTTTCTCTCAATATGAAGCGAGTGTGGTTCATGTTGAGATGGATAAAGACGGTTTAGTCCCAGAAGCGCTCCGTCAGGCCATCAAGACGCTCCGTTATCAAGGTCGCAAAA
This sequence comes from Candidatus Nanopelagicaceae bacterium, assembly GCA_023254845.1. Classification (GTDB taxonomy): domain Bacteria; phylum Actinomycetota; class Actinomycetes; order Nanopelagicales; family Nanopelagicaceae; genus MAG-120802. Next base: position 800 of record JALRKE010000104.1, read on the forward strand.
TTAAATTCCTCTACTTGATACCTAATTATCAAAATCCTGCTGGAGTATTACTCCCTGCTGATCGCCGTACTGAGATCCTTGATATCTGTAGAAGAGAGAAGATCTTCATTGTTGAAGATAATCCTTATGGACTCCTCGGTTTTGATCGCCCCTCTCCAAATGCGATGCGCGCTGAAGACTCTGAGAATGTCATTTACTTAGGTTCATTCTCAAAGACGATCGTTCCGGGATTTCGAATCGGCTGGGCTCTTGTTCCCCAAGCGCTCCGTGAGAAGTTAGTTATCGCCTCAGAATCCTCAATCCTCTGTCCATCAAATTTCGCCCAGATGTCGATTTCTAGCTACCTCGCAGACCAGCCTTGGCGCGACCAGATCTCATCTTTTGTTGAGCTTTATAAAGCCCGCCGTGATGTGATGCTAGAAACTCTTGATGCTTATTTCCCGAAGGCAGCAACATGGACCAGGCCCCAAGGCGGCTTTTATGTCTGGGTAACTCTCCCGCCAGAGATTGATACTAAAGCGATGATGCCCAAGGCGATTGTGGCAAAAGTTGCTTATGTTCCTGGAACTGCCTTCTATGCAGATGGGTTTGGAAGTTGGTCGATGCGCCTTTCATATTGCTACCCAACTCCAGAACGGATCCGCGAGGGAGTTAAAGCGCTTGCTGGTGTTGTAGAAGAAGAAATCCAGCGCCGTAACACTCTAAGACTTAACTAAGTTTTCCAGCAATCCTTAGAAGATCTTGGCTATCAGCAAATT
>JALRKE010000105.1 GCA_023254845.1 Candidatus Nanopelagicaceae bacterium
GGGGAGAGCCATATAGCGAACAAATAGCTCGTATGAAAGCTGCTATTGAAGATGCTCGCTTAGCTGCGCAAGGAAAAGATGCGCTAGTTGTATCCCATCAACTTCCAATTTGGATATTGAGATCTTCGGTTGAAGGTAGACCATTTCTTCACGATCCCCGTAAGCGACAGTGTTCTCTAGCATCTGTCACAAGCCTTCACTTTGATGCATCAGGCAAGATTGTCGGCCTTACGTATAGTGAACCAGCTAAACATCTCTTGCCAGAGAAGAAAAAGTAGAGATGAAGCGACTTCTCCTACTCTTACTAACGCTCACCCTAACTGCTTGTTCTACCGGGGGGAATGAATTCCAACCAAATGAACAATCATTTATTTCAGGAAACGGAATAGTCACGATAATTGAAAAGAATGATCGTGAGCTTGCTTCGCCAATCACCGGCCCACTTCTCGGAGGCGGAAATTACTCCCAAGAGCAGGGGCGCGTTCAACTTATGAATGTCTGGGCCTCATGGTGCTCGCCATGTAGAGCTGAGGCGCCTGCGCTTCAAGAACTTTCGGTGGCGCATCCGGATGTGCAATTCGTGGGGGTATTAACGCGCGATAATTTAGTCGCTGCCCAGGCATTTGTAGATCGTTTTGGCCTTACCTATCCAACAATCACTGATGATGCGCTGCTCGCCGATTTCACCGGACAACTGAGTGTAAATGCGATTCCTACCACTTTGCTTATCGACAAAGAGGGCAAGGTCGCAGCGCGAATAAGTGGCGAGATTACCTATTCAACTCTCGATGAACTACTTACTGATCTTGTGAACGAATGAGCGACTTTCTGGTAGATCAAGTATTTGATGGCGGAATTCTGCTCGCCTCTATAGTCGCGCTCATTGCTGGCCTCATCTCATTTGCTTCACCATGCGTGATACCACTTGTTCCCGGATATCTAGCTTATGTGGGTGGAGTAGCGGGTTCGCGACGCAAAGTTCTTACCGGAGCCACCCTCTTTGTCGTGGGATTCTCAATTCTCTTTATCTCTTATGGAGCCCTATTTGGTGAGCTAGGTTCTCGAATAATCAGTAACTCTGAGAACTTAGCTAGGCTACTTGGAGCGTTAACAATTCTCTTTGGACTCATCTTTCTATTTCCGGAGAAGTTCTATCGCTCATACAAGATTCCATTTATGGCAAAGAGTGGACTTTTAAGCGCACCGCTATTGGGCTTCATGTTTGGCCTTGGCTGGACTCCATGTATTGGTCCAACTCTTGCAGCGGTCCAGACTATTTCAATTATCGAAGCGAGCGCCCTTCGGGGAGCGGTCCTTTCTTTTGCTTATTGCATCGGTTTAGGACTTCCTTTCATTCTCTTTGCGTTATTAATCGATAAATCAAAGAGCCTCCAACAAAGGATTGCGCGACGTGGAAAGTTGATTTCGATTATTGGTGGCGTTTTCTTAATTATGATCGGTTTGATGCAGATCTTTGGAATATGGGAGTCACTGATGGCTGGACTTAGGGGAACGATTGCTGATTTCGTTCCAGTGGTTTAGATGAGCGCT
>JALRKE010000106.1 GCA_023254845.1 Candidatus Nanopelagicaceae bacterium
CTTTCTGGGTCGCTCGCGCTCTCTTATCAACTTCATATGAATGCTTTGTGATGTTAGTTGCGCGTCTTAGCGCATGGACAACCATTCCTGCGCCTACAGTATTTAACGTAACACGATCGACTAGAACAAAGTTTCCAGAATTTCGATTCTCACCGTACTTTGTAAGCGGGATTGCAGAATCGGTAGCAACTTCCACCATGCCAATCTCGTTCATCGCTAGCGTCCGGGCTGACTCATGGTCGCCGTCATTGATATTGAGGCGGTGGCGAATGGTCGTGATCGTCGCTGGAACCATAGTTGAACCATTTATTAGATAGTAAGAACGACTATGGATTAATTCCTCTTCCCCTAGCCAAACAAGATGGGCCGAGAAGCGATCGGCTGGCTGGGTGTAATCGCCAGCTTTTTCAATGAAATCACCACGGGTTGCATCGATATCTGGCTCAAGAACCATAGTGACCGCGCGACCAGTTTCAACCTCTTTAAGGTCGCCATCAAAGGTAACGAGGCGAGAAATCTTTGCTTTTCGCTCACTTGGGAGGACCACGACTTCATCACCGAGAGCAAATCCGCCTTGCGAGACAGTGCCGGAAACACCTCGGAAGTTATCGGCGCGCGAAATTAACTGGACCCCAAGTCTTGAGTGCCCCGATGTGTTTTTGCGCTCGCGCCAATTCTGGATTTCATCAAGCAAGGATGGACCGGAATACCAACTGGTGCGTTCGGTTTTGTAGACGACATTGTCACCCTCAAGGGCGCTAACCGGCACATAAATGATCTCTTTAATTCCCAATCTATCTACTGTTGGCTTCAATTCTTGGATTAATTGGTCATAAACGCTCTCATCGAAGTTCATTGCATCTAACTTATTAATCACGACGATAATCTTTTCAACGCCCATAAGCGAACAGATAGTCAAATGGCGGAGAGTTTGTGGGCGGATTCCACGCGAAGCATCCACGAGAACGAGTGAGATATCTGCACGAGATGCAGCGACTGCCATATTTCTTGTGTACTGCTCATGGCCCGGCGCATCGGCGATAATCAATCTCCTGCCATCAAGGAGTGACATTGAGCGATATGCAACATCAATTGTGATTCCCTGTTCACGCTCTGCTTCAAGTCCATCAGTTAAGAGGCTGAAATCAATATCACCGGCGGGAATAATCGAACCGGCACGTCTTGTGCTACGCGCAGAAGCAACTGTGTCATGTGGAACTGAATCAGTCTCAACCAGAAGTCGACCAATTAACGTGCTCTTTCCGTCATCAACACTTCCACAGGTAAGGAGACGAACTATGGGGCGAGCTTCCATCAGAAGTACCCCTCCTTCTTTTTCTTCTCCATAGAGTCTTCTTTATCGCCATCAATCAAGCGAGTAGCGCGTTCGCTCAACTTAACTTCCATGACCTCTTCAAAGACCTCTTTAAGTGTGGTTGCACTTGATTCAACGCCCGCGGTAAGTGGATA
>JALRKE010000107.1 GCA_023254845.1 Candidatus Nanopelagicaceae bacterium
AAGAGGGACACTGGATAACGGCTGCCGGAATTGCGAGTCCTGTGCGAGCGCTCCTTATAGATAATCGAAATTCAATACAGGAAGTTCGCGAAGGCTCGCTCTTTAATTCCCCCGAGTACTACAGCGGATTTTGGTTGATCGAAGCGAGCGATGCGGTGAAAGCCAGGGAATTAGCTCTCGCTGGATCATTAGCTTGCAATAGAAAAGTTGAGTTGCGGCCTTATCTATAGGAAGTAAAGGAGTTATCTACTCCAATCCGGATTTTCGTACTGGTGCCACTCAGAGAACGGCTTCAATCCAACTTTCTCATATAACCTTAGTGCGCCACTTTCATTTCCTGCATCAACATTAAGGCAAAGTTTCTTTCGTCCAATTTCTGTGTGAATTTGAATCGCATGGCGCAATAGCGCTTCTCCCAAACCCTTCCCATGGTGCGCTAGACGAACTCCTAACCCTGCAACATAGCCACAATTTTCATGCTTTAACTCATCGTTGCAGTCAAGAAATCCAACATCCTCACCGTTTAGCGATATGAGCCAGGCTCTAAGTCCTAACTCTTCTGAATCTTGTCGAACAAACCTGCTCCACTCCTCGTAGCTTCGTGGCATAAAGCCGAAGTGTTTGCTAAATGAGTCCTGATGGACGGAATGGAATGATTGTAGCTCTGCCTCGACTTTGATATCTATCTCGCGAATCGTGCCTGGAGAATTTAAACTCACACTCACCGTTTGATCTAGATCCATCTCAAGAGTCCAGTACTTTCGAATTAGGCCAAACCCTCTAGATTCCAAAAGTGATTTATAGAAATGGTCATTTGATTGGGCTCCGAGCCAAAGTTGGAATGAAGGATCAAACTCCTTAGCTAAATTAAGCGCCATCGTTAGAGAAAGTTCAAGCGTTGTTGCCCCCGGAATCGTGTAGATGTCGAGGTAAAAACGTTTCCTCGAACGGTCGGGATTAAGAGTTATGAAACTCTCCCAATTTTCACTTCTTGGTGTTCGTACCAGCCTGGTTATCGCTGGATCAAAGAAGCCCCTTAGAAACTCTCGGGCTTCAAGGTCTCCAATGCTTTTCTCTCTTGGGTTGAACGATTGAAGATTTGCATTTCCGATTCTCTTGACTATTTCTATATCTGCTTCCGTGGCAGGCCTCGAAATAAGTTCCATCGGGCTAAACTAGTGGGAGATTTGTAGCTAATCGTTATAAGTGCTTGCGTGAGTCAGGTAGAAATCATCATTTGTTGATGTAAGAATTCTGACCCATGGACCTGCAGACCTTCTTCTACTCGCTAATTGGATTCACGGCTTTGATGGGTTTTCGCGCTTGGCAGAAGATGGGCAGAACTTATCTAGATCCGGATGCTAAGAGCAGAAATCATCGTCGCGGTGAGGATGAGTTCTTTCGCTGGTTGATAGTCGTCACCGTAATAGCAGTCCTAACCT
>JALRKE010000108.1 GCA_023254845.1 Candidatus Nanopelagicaceae bacterium
CCAAGATCCGTGTTCCCTCATCTTTCTTTAAGTAAGAAAGCGGATTCTTAAACCGTGGTCCGTAATAATCATTTGAGCCAAAGACATAAAGCCCGGGTGTATCTAGTAACGGCTCAAGTGCATAAAGAGTGGTATTTATTGCATCTTTATGACCGAGAAAGTCACCAGTACTAATCACTAGATCGGGCTTTAAACCTTCCCATGATCGAATATCGGCGATTTCACGCTTTCTACGCGGTGTTAGGTGGAGGTCAGAGAAATGCAAGACTCGTAGCTCCGGACTTCCTTTTGGAAGTATCGCTACTTCTACCTCGCGTAGTTGAAAGGCCATAGGCGTGAGAAGATACCGCTATGTCTCTGAAAGAAAAACTACAGAACGATCTAACAGCCGCAATGCGCGCTCGTGATGAGATTAAATCAAGCACAATCCGAATGATCCTTACCTCAATAAAGAACGAAGAGGTCTCTGGGAAGGAAGCTCGCGACTTGAGCGATGCTGAGGTAATTACTGTCCTATCGCGCGAAGCAAAGAAGCGTCGTGAAGCAGCCGAAGCTTTCGATCAAGCAGGAGCGAAAGATCGCGCTGACCAAGAGCGAGCCGAAGGCGTTGTAATCGCTGAATATCTTCCGAAGCAACTGAGCGAAGATGAGGTCAAAGCACTTATCGCCCAAGCAATTGCTGAAACGGGAGCTAATTCCCCAGCCCAGATGGGCCTTGTTATGAAATCACTACAGCCAAAGACTGCTGGAAAAGCAGATGGTGGATTGGTCTCTTCATTGGTAAAAGCCGCACTAGCAGGAGGCAATTGATGAAATTCGAATATGCAACCGTTCCACTCCTAACTCATGCCACAAAGCAGATCCTCGACACCTGGGGTTCTGATGGTTGGGAGTTGATCCAAGTAGTTCCTGCTCCTGGTGGCGGAGACCAACTAGTTGCTTACATGAAACGAGAGATCAAATGAACGATGTCCGCTCAAAGCTCGCTGAATTAGGACTTACCCTCCCGGTCGCTGCTAAGCCAGTTGCCGCTTATGTTCCAGCGATTAGAACTGGAAACTTGGTATTCACTGCTGGCCAACTACCGCTCGTAGATGGCGCAATCCCAAGCACGGGAAAAGTCGGAACAAAGGTAAGTGTTGATGAAGCAAAGCGCCTTGCTCAAGTATGTGCTTTAAATGCGCTCGCCGCTGTTGAGACAGTCGCTGATGTGAACAAGATCGTCAAAGTCGTTCGCGTAGTTGGCTACGTTAATGGCGAACCAGGATTCATCTCGCAACCAGCGGTGATAAATGGTGC
>JALRKE010000109.1 GCA_023254845.1 Candidatus Nanopelagicaceae bacterium
AGAGTTTGGACTTTGAGGCTTGCCCAAACTAGGAGGCTTATATACTCAGACCGGCATATCCCAAAAAAGTTCCAAAAAATTTATAAATTTCTTAAAAATATTTTAAAAAACTTCTCGCCTATCTTTAAAACTATTTCAAATCAATAGATTAGCGAAACTGCGGATAACGCAATTGGAAGCGAAAATATTGAAACCATCACCTGCGCAGAGAGAATATTGGCAAACAAGGGGGCATCCCCTCCCAGTTGTCGAGCCAAAATATAGCCTGCAGAAGCCGTCGGTACAGCAGCAAAGACCATAAAGGTCTGCGCAGCCTGATAAGACAAATTTACAATCGATACCACAGCCAACGCTAGCAGCGGCATAACACCTAAGCGAAACAGTAGCGACCATCCAAGCGCCAAGCCTGAACTTCTAATCGCCTTCAGATTAATCGCTGCACCTACTGCCAATAGGCCAAGTGGAAGCGCGACCTGGGCCAGCAGATTCAACACAGGGGCGACTAGACCGGGCACTCCTATCTTGGTCAAATTTAGAGTGATACCTAGAAGACAAGCAAGGATCAAAGGGTTAGTAGCAAGCTGCTTAAGAACTTTCAAAAAAGAGGGCTTAACCTCCGAATAGAGCGCAAAAATCAAAACACAGAGCACATTAAGCAGTGGGATCATCACCGAAGCGATAATCGCCGCTAGCGCGAGACCAGCGCCAGGATCTAGACTCGCAGCAATCGCTAATGTGATATAGGTATTAAAGCGCATCCCACCCTGAAAGACTGAGGTAAATGCTGCAGCCTTAAACTTAAAGATACGCTGTGAGATCAACAACAATACCGACCCCAAAGCTAACAACAAAAGCACAGACTCTATAAGTGCTAGCGCCTCTGCACCGTTAAAGTCGGCCGGCGCCAAACGAGTCACAAGTAGCGAGGGAAAACAGATGAAGTAGATGAAGCGTTCTGCATTAGCCCAAAAATGGTCATCAAGAAATTGTGTGCGATGAATCATCATACCCAAGAGCAACAAGGCAAAAACCGGCCAAAGTGCCGAAAAAATATCCAACTAACAGCCCCCAATCAAACAGGATAAAAAACTCAATACTCACGACTAACTGATGCCTACCCAAGTCGCAAAGTGCTAGGATAAATCCAATCAGCTATTTTTTGCACGGAGAGAATTATGAATACAGTGGTAATAAGCTTTATAGCGGATGACAAACCAGGTCTTGTTAATCTCATTTCCACAACCGTCAGTCAGCATGACGGTAACTGGTTAGAATCGAGCCTCTCTCACCTA
>JALRKE010000010.1 GCA_023254845.1 Candidatus Nanopelagicaceae bacterium
ATCAATTATCTTCCGCAAGTAATCATTATCTGTGTAGCGATCTGTTAGAGAGCGCAAAGAGAGCCACGGTGCAATCGTGAATAGATCACGGAAGAGACTCTTCCGTTTGAGAAATGGCAATAAGCTCCTTAGCTCACCTTCAATAAAGCTCTCTCGAGAAGATTCCCACATCGCCTCAGCTCTAGTTAGGAGCCGGTGCCAATCATTACCCGCTGACTCACCAAAGGACTCCGTGATTGCTTTGACGGTTCCGTTATGTGAGAGGTTGGGAAATATAACTCTTTTACCATCATGGAATATGTATTCAAAGGAAGGGTCAACTGGTTGTAACTCAACGAGATGCTCAAGGCGTTTACCTGTTTTTATAAATAGGTCTCGATAAACTGCTGGAAGCGTAAGTAGCGAAGGTCCAGTATCAAATACGAAACCATCTATATTCTCAGATTGGCACTTACCTCCCAACTTATTTCCAGCTTCAAAGAGCCTTACTTTGTGACCTTTTTTTGCTAAACGTGCGGCGCTGGCAAGGCCTGCCATTCCACCGCCAATTACGACAATATCTTTCGGAGTCTTTCTCGGAGTCTTTGTGGGAAAGTGATGGCTCATATTTTCCTACCGCGCCATTGAAGCTTTCCGCTTCGCTTGTAAACCAAAGATCTGATTATCAATCCAATCCATACGACTATCGCTATGGGATGAAGTGGCGCAGAAACTATCGTTGATCTTGTCCGAGCCGCTACGAGAAGCCTTGATAAGAAGAGGGCAAAGTAGCCATAGATTCCCCAGGTTTCACCCCGCAGCGCATTGAGCGCTGGATAGATTGATGAGAAGAAGAGTATGCAGATTGCTACTAAAGCTCCGAAAGTTCCGCCGAAAGCGCGCCACTGGGATTTTGAGTAACCGGCAATCAACGATTCCGAATCCTGGTACATCTCGCAGGTAGCGATCTTTGATCCATCCACAACCGAACCAAGTCCACCTGTTCGCCTAAGCGAACGTGCTAATTCCATATCGTCTAGGACTTCACTCTTGATAGCGATGTGACCGCCGGCCCTTTGATAACTCTTGTTGCGAACGATGAAGAACTGTCCATTAGCTACAACGGTTGACTTGCTCTTACTTAGTTCGATCAATCTAAGTGGTAAGGATGCAAACCAGGACCACTGAAGTAATGGTTGAACGAGTTTGGCAAGCGGAACTCTCGCTATTTGGCGTGGGTAAGGAGAGATGTAATCCCAGCCCTGCTTCTTTAGTAAAGCGATTGAGTCTGCAATGGCGCTTTTCTCTAGCCGTACATCCGCATCGATAAAGACCAGGAATTCTTCGCTACTAGTACTTGCAAGTTGGTGCAGCGCATAGTTCTTACCCAACCACCCCTCTGGTAAAGGAGTTGAGGAAATGAATTCGAATCGCTCATCCTTAACTTTCCGTAATATCTCATCGGTTCCATCGGTTGAGCCATCATCAATTACCCGCACTTTGAAATTATCGAGTTGAACTTGAGCAAAGGCGGTGGTGAGCACGCTTTCTGCGTTAGCAATTTCATTTCGCATAGGAATCAGGAGCGCGACGGACTCAGGTATAGGTATTCCTGTTAATTTAATTGATCGAACAGTAAAGAAATTGAATATAGAGAAAAGAAGTACGAAAGTGATCAGCGCCTGGGAGAGTTGATCCATCAGTCATTACGCCCAAGTTTCACTGATAAGAAATACCAGAGAACAACTAAGCCAAGGGCAGTTCCACCTACAAGGGCCACACCAGGTCTATCGAAGAAGAAGAGATTGGCAATAACTCCACTCAACCAGCTCCACATGAGGAAGAACTCTGGGACTGCGCGACTAGCTCCTAGAGAGCGCCGCTCTTTTGGAAGTGCAAAATCAAGTAGGGCCATTAAACCCATTCCCGTCAGGAGCCAGCCAAAAGTATTTGATATCGGAATTTCAGGTTGGAATGGAACAGTTGAACCCGAAATTTCCCAAGTCCATCGTCCGGCAGAAACCATCTGTGGATCTAGGAAGAGATCCCATGCCATTAATCCGTAACCACCAACTAGGAATACCCATCTTGGTGCGATTCGCCTTGCTGCGAGAATTATCGGGTGCGCCATCATTAGCCAGGCAAATGGCACAACGAGCGGCACTCCATAAATTTGGTAACCCAATGATCCCGAATAATCATATGTTCCAAATGGCCAACCAGTTCGCATCCCTACTTGTTCAACGAAGAGCGCGTAAAAGAAAGTAATCGCCAAGAAACGTAGAGCGTAAGTGAGGCGATAGGCAAAGAGCGCGTGCAACAACATCGCACCAGCGCCCCAATACACCGTCGAAATGGTCACAAGGCGAAGTGGTTCACCGTCTAGTAGCGGATAAGAAATTTGTAGGCCAATTGCAACGGTTAAAACGGCAATTAGCAGGAAATTCTGAAATGGCGTTATACGACGACGCGAATCCCGTCTGGGTCGGAAGTTGCGAATCGACACAGGCTAATTCTGCCTCAATCGCCGGCTAAAGCACTCCGGATGAATTTATTAGCGCAAATCGGCCAAAGAGCTCCTCCGCATACCACTTCTCACGAGCGGTAGCAGCAATTACTTCTTTATGAGCCTCACCCCGGTAGGCAAAGTAACTAATTGTCTTTGGATCCTCCCAGATAGAGAAAGTTCCCTGTAACCCCAGTGGCGCTTCACCAATTCCAATCGCACTTATTAAACCTGGCGCGCTTTTCAAGCTCTTCGTAACAGGAGGTACTGATCTCCAAAAGAGAAAGTTCTTTCGCCACTTAATCCGAGCTCTTGTTATCGCTACGACTTTGCCGCTCCAATCTATCGGAGCTATTTCTGATTTAAAAGGATTCTTCTTTGACCACTTACCGTGGACTGCTATTGGCTTGAGAGTCGCTTCGAATCTATCAATCGATCTCTCATTCCAGCGCTTGATCAAGCGAGAATTTTCAAACTCCGCTAGCGCACTTTCCTCGATGTTTATAAGAAGTCCCCAACGTCTTGGATCTGCATCCCGGGGAGTAAACGTCTCACCCTTTCCAGTTCCTAATAGTTTCCAAAATGAGATGCTGCAATTTCTCTTTAAAGTTCTTCTATCAAGAGCCATTCGCAATATTGCCCAGAGAATCTGCTTACTCGGTATTTTCCAGAAATAAACTTTGGTCGTCATTGCGACTTTGCGGTTTCTCTAATTGCTGCGACTACATCCTGCGGGCTATCCCACATTGGCGCATGTCCGGTGTTAGGAAAAATAATCCACTTTGCATGTGCTGGGGCGATGGAGCGTTCCTGGCAAGTAGTTTCGGGGAGCGTTCGGTCAGTATCACCAAAAATTACAGTAACTGGAATGTGCTCCGGAATTTTTCCATCGAAGCGTTTCATCAACATCCCATCCCACGCTGGGTAGTAACCATCCGCCTTGGCCATCGCCGTTACTGCGTCTAAGCAGAGCTCATATGAGAATTCATTCCATCTAGGGCTAACATCGGCGAAACCCAATTTGCGCGCCGCCTCAAAGTGCATAGCTGTTGGCGCTAATTTGCCAGTGGAACGGGCTAGAAATCTTGCTAACGCTGTTGCGGGATATCGCACGTTATAAGGGTTAAGCCATAGTCCCGCCGGCGCAAGTCCAGTAACGCTCTTAACTCGCGCAGGAGCAGAACTAGCAATTTCTAGCGCAACCCATCCACCTAATGAGTTCCCAACAACATGGAATTCTTCAAATCCCAATTCACTCATCTCATGTAGTACGGCGATGGCCAAGCTATGTGGATCCATAGGCGCCCCTTTAATCAAAGGTGTATCTCCATGTCCGGGTAGATCCACGGTGACTACTGTGAAATTTAGCGCTAGCTCATCTTGAATAAGTTTCCAGGCAGTGCTTGCCGATCCCATCCCATGGATAAGTAGTAACGGTTCACCATAACCAAAGACCTTATGACTTAGGCGTTGCATCAATCACCAACTACCGCTGCAGTTCCGCCAGTTACCCTAAGTAGTTCAGCAAAACTGGTTGGGAAGACTGTGTGTGGATGTCCAGCAGCGGCCCAAACTTCCATGTATTCGCTCAATGCTTTATCAATCAAGATGATCTCAGGTTTATTTAGCCAGCCAACTGGCGCCACACCACCAACGGAATATCCCGAAAGACTCTTGACGTAATCTGCATCAGCTCTTCCAAGTTGAGCGACCCCTAGAATACTTGCTACTAATTCTGTGTTTACACGATGCCTGCCTGAGGTAACTATCAAAAGCGGATTACCACTAGGAAGCTTGAAGACGATTGAGGATGCGATCTGTCCTACCTCTATTCCAAGGGCAGTTGCGGCGTCTTGCGCAGTACGTGCACTATCAGTGAGGACTTTTATCTCTCCAGACATTTCATGATCTTTGATGGCTTCAGCGGCACGCTTAACTGCAGCCTTCTCTAATATGCCGTCCACTTCTAAATTCTATTCAGAAGAGCCAAGTTTCGATAAGCGTGAAGGCCGCTATTGCAAATACGGTGTATGCAAATGCACGTTTTAGTGATTGCGGGCTCATCGAAGTACTCCGCTTAGCGGCCAACCTAGAGATTACGAGTGCAACCAAAGCGATGAGAATTGGAATCTCCCAGGAGACTTCGTCCCAGTGGCGATAATGAGCAAAGAATCCAGTCAGCGTATTTATTGTGATAATGAAGAGCGAGGTTCCAGCAGCTTTGCTGGGGGAGACGTTGTAAAAGAGAACCAAGATGGGAATCGCTATGAAACCACCGCCGATACCAAATAGACCAGTAAGTGCGCCCACCAATAGCGATAAACCAATCAGCGCCGGAAGTGGCATCTTCCGCTCACTTGACCCAGAAGGAGGATTTAGCAGCATAGATATTCCAGCAGAAATTAGGACAAGTGAAAAGCCGGTCAGAATTATCGATTCTGAGATCTTTGGGAGAATGTATGCGCCCCCGAAGTTAGTGGCTAATCCAATTGCCCAAATAGTGAGGGATTCACGTACCAGTACATCTTTACTTTTGAATTTGGAAAGCACGCCTGATAACGCTCCACTAAATACGATTATCAGCGAAGCCGTTGTTGCTTGAACTGGAGTCATGCCGAAGACATAAATCAACATAGGCACAGCGACCATCGAGCCACCAGCGCCGACAAAGCCGAGGATTGAACCGATTGCAACGCCACAGATAATGGCTAGGGCTATCTCCACGAGATAAAGGTAGCCTGAAAAAATAAGACCCCTGAGAATCCAGGGGTCTTATCTGTAACTCTCTATGAATTAGAGGTTAAAGAATCCATCTGTGACTGAAGGTCCAAAATCAACTCCGCTGCCAACAAGTACGAAGATGATTAAGGCAGCGCCAGCAAGAGAGAGATTCTTGAAGAAGTTGATCATCTCGCCCTGCTTGGCTTGTGGGTCCTGGATGGTCCAGAAGTTATGCATCATGAATGCGGTTGGCACCAGGAAGATCGCTAGCAGTAGAGCGCCAAGATCGGCATAAACGCCGAAGACAATGTAGAGACCGCCGATTATCAACATCAATCCAGTGACGATGACGGCTAACTTGGCAGCCGGAACCTTCTTGAACTGAGCGTAGCCAGTCATGTCATTGAGCTTGGTCAGGTGTGCGATTCCTGAGTTGATGAATATCAAGGCAAAGAGCACTCGACCGATTACTAGGAGAATATCCATTTACTTTGAGTCCTTTCGAGACAGGTGATTGAAGATTAAACCAAATTTATTGAAGTTTCAACTACCTGAGCGTGTCGCAAAAGAAAAACCGCGCCCTTTTTAAAGGCGCGGTCTCTCCTATTTCGACCTGTTAACCTACTTTGTTGATTCTTCCATCGGCTTTAGGAAGCTCCGTGACCTTACCGGCTGCAAGATCGGACCGTACGCCCTCCACCAAAATATCTAGCAATAGCTTGCCAGGGAATTTAGCAGTAGATGGATTGAGCATGGTGTAACCATCTCCTCCATAGAGCATGAAGTCATTTACGGCAACGGTGTAGGTCTTCGCATCCTTTGCAATTGCAGTTCCATCTAGATTCGTAACAGCGGTGATTCTTGAACCCGCTGCTTTAGATGCATCAAATGAGAACTTAAATCCAGAGATCTGTGGGAACCGACCACCAGATGGAAATTGCGAGACACCATTCTCGAGAGCTGCCCAGAGTTGCGTTCCCGTAATTGTTGCGACAGCAACTGAGTTACCAAATGGAAGTACTGAGATCGCATCACCAAGAGTTACATCGTATGGACCAGATGTTCCTGTGCCAGGTCGCTTGTAAGTGGTATCGACGACTTTGTAGGTACCAGCTGGGAATGTGTCGCGAATTCCACCACCATTTGTAATTGCCAAGTCAGTCTTGAGGTCTTTACGCATCAAGTCTGCGATGTAGTTACCCATTGGGGTTTCACCGGAGCGCTCAACAGCAGGCGAGCCACCACGTGGGAATCGATCAGAGACTTGGCCAATCTTTACATCTAGTTTGGAAACTAGTTGATCTTTATATTTCTTAACCAGCGCAGCACCAGCTGTATCAGCAGTCACTCCCTTGAGACTTGCCGTTGTTACATAATCAAGCGATGCGCCCTGGACTTTACTTCCGTTAACGCAGAGCTGGATTCGGTTGTAGCCAACGCCAGCATTTGGAGTCTGTGCGATAAGAGTCGATCCGTAGCGAGCGGATGTTCCAACGATGCTGCTGTAGCGCTGGTGGCTATGGCCACCGAGAACTGCAGCTGCGCCCTTGATTTGTGCTGCTAGGTCAAGGAGCTGGCCCTTTGCTACCCCATCTGCATTTTCAGACCAGCCATAGTGAAGAAGTGCGACAACAATATCTGCGCCATCAGCCTTGGCATCCTTTATTGCTTGATTTACTCCAGCGACCGAGGCGGAGATTTGCAGAGTTTTCTTCGCGCCGCTGGAATCTGTGTAATCAAGGTTTCCAGGGAAAATAACTTCTGGAGTCTCGTCGGTGTTCATGCCTACCACGCCAACATTTACGCCACCACGCTCAATGATGACGTAACTTGACGCTGCCTTTGAGCCTGATTTAAGTGGTTCAAGTGAGCTGTAGTTCGATGCAACCCAGGCAAAATCAGAGGCACCGATAACTTTCTGGACGTGAGCGATATTTCTATCGTGTTCGTGATTTCCAAATGTTGAGACATCAAACTTCATCAAATTCATCGATTCGATGGTTGGAAGCTCTTCGAATTCGCTTGAGATAGCGGGAGCTGCACCGATGTTGTCACCGCTTGAGAGAGTGATTGTTGCTTCAACAGCCTCTCGTTCATTTGCAAATGCAGATGTCAATAAGGCGGTACCAGCATTTGAAGATGATCCTTCTATTGCTCCATGGAAATCGCTGAGTGCAAGTAGTTGGACATTTCTTGCGGATGTCTTTGCAACACCAGCAAGATCAGCTTCAGTAAAAGTCTTGCTCCACTTTGCAGCAGTTGAGAAACCATAAGCATTTACTGCTTGGACGCTTATAGCAGCGGAGGTTTGTCCTTCAAGAATTGGTAGTCGAACCGAACCGGATGTGGTTGCAGGTACGACGACTGGGCATGATCCTTGTCCACCGGTAACGACATAGTGCGTTACGGCAGGGGAAGCGCTAACAGGACTGAAACGGACACGGATACCGGCATCAGTTACATATGCCTTGGTGATGGTTGGTGCTGCAGGAACAGCGTAGGTATTTGCTGTGGCCTGCGGGGAAGTGAGCACTACGAGAGCGGAGGTCACTAGCGCGAGGGAGCTAGCGAGCGCGGATAAACGGACGCGGAGGGACTTGCCCTGGGCGGACGCGGATGGCTTGTGTGTGATCACGAGCGGATACTCGCACCGCACGGGTAAAGAAGAGGCGAGCGACTCGTGTCTAATAGGTCAACATTTGCAGCCTGTCGGGCCCTTTCGCTAGGGTTCGAACAAATGTTCGAAAACCCACCTCAGATCTACCTAATCGGTGGCGAACCGGTTGAGTTCGCCTTCCGCGGCCAGCGCTTCCGTATCCATGCCGTCCTATCTTCTTGGCGGGAATCCGGCGGTTGGTGGAATCGAGCGAGCGATGGTTTCTATCGCCCTGATGATGGTGCGCGGATTCTCTGGCGAGTGGAGGCGGCTCCGATTGGAACGATGGCCACTTTCGAGATTGAACGCGAAGAGGTTATAGATCCTCGTAATCCGATCTGGCGGATAAGGCCCACCTCAAGATCTGCTTCTGCTTAAAAACATGAGCTTCACTCACCTACATGTAGCAAGTGGCTACTCATTTAAATATGGAACAAATCTTCCCGATCAATTAGTTACTAGAGCTAGCGAGTTAGGGATGAACGCGCTCGCCTTAACTGATCGAGATACTCTCGCTGGCGCTATCCGTTTTGCTACAAGCTGTGAATCAAATTCAATCGCTCCGATTATCGGAATAGATATCGAATATGAGAATCAATCTAGGTTAACGCTTTTAGCTACTCCAAATAATTGGAGCTCCTTAGTTCGGTTAGTAACATCACTAAAGCGACTTAGTTCACCTCCAGGCACTGATTTCTTTAGCGCTAATCAAAGTTACACAGAGAATCTTCTTCTATTACACGGTCCTAACTCTGAGGTTAGTCGAGCGATTCTCTCGCGCCGTTACGATAAAGCGCTTGCAATATTAAATAAGACTAGAGATATATTTAAAGATCAAGCTCTTGAGTGCGTCTCGCACCTTGAGAGTGAAGGAGTCCGCTCTACCGCACACGCTGCTAGAACCCTTGGGTTTGCTAGAGATAACGATCTAAAAGCTGTATTAAGCAATGCCGTCCGAATGAAGGAGCGCTCCGATGCTCCTATCGCAGATATCTTGGATGCGACTAGAAATCTCCTCCCACTTCACCGCAACGTCGTAGAGCGTAAGAACGCCGAGGCTTTCTTAAAAAGTAGCGAAGAGATGGCTTATCTAGCGGAAAGTATCGCTAGAGCAGCCGGGGAGCGGAGCGGAAAGCTTCTGCTCCGAGCAACTAGAGAGTGGGCCGAATCGGCCCAGCTATCGCCACGAGTTGATATCGGAATCGGCTCAATCCACCTTCCGGAGCCAAGCGTTGTTGGCGCATCTAGCCACGAAGAGCTCGTCCGCCAATTAAGGCAGCGTTGCTACTCCGGAATCAGTTGGCGGTACGGCGGGAAAGAGAATAAACATGAAAATAAACATGAAAATAAAGAGGTAATTGATCGACTAGAAAAAGAGTTACAGATAATCAGAAGCCTTGGCTACGAGTCATATTTCCTAACTGTCGCAGATGTGACTGATCGCGCCCGTAACTCTGGAATTCGAGTCGCAGCTCGGGGTAGCGGAGCGGGCTCACTTGTCTGTCACTTACTTGGGATATCAGGTGTGGAACCACTATCACTTGGACTTCTCATGGAGCGGTTCTGCTCACCACTTAGAGCAGCTCTTCCTGATATTGATATCGATGTCGAATCTGCTCGCCGCCTTGAGATCTACGATCAAGTCTTTGATTTCTATAAAGAACGAGCCGCAACTGTTGCGATGTTTGATACATATCGCGCTCGCCATGCGATTCGTGATGTCGGCGCTGCGCTCTCACTTCCGCCAATGGAGATTGATCTAGTAGCAAAGTCGCTACCGCATATAAGAGCGCGAAATATAAGTAAATCTCTAGAGAATCTACCGGAACTTAAAAGTCTAAATCTCACTTCGCCACTTTGGCGAATGGCAATTGGCTTAGCTGAACGGTTAGATGGGCTACCAAGAAACCTTGCGATGCATCCTTGCGCTGTTGTCTTATCTGATATCGGGTTGTATGACCGGGCTCCGGTTGAAAAGAATGCCAGCGGCTACCCAATGGTCCAATGGGATAAAGATGATGTAGAAGCAATTGGCTTATTGAAGCTGGACATCCTTGGGGTAAGGATGCAATCCACCCTTGCTTATGCTCTTACCGAGATAGAGCGGACTACTGATAAGAAGATAGATATCGATTCGATACCTCTTGATGATGGCCCAACCTTTGACTTAATCCAATCGACTAAGACGCTGGGTCTATTTCAAATCGAGAGCCCCGGACAACGTGAACTAGTGGGAAAGTTCGCACCCGAGAGCTTCAACGATCTGATAATCGATATCTCTTTATTCCGTCCCGGCCCAGTAAAGAGCGACATGATCACTCCTTTCTTAAATAGCCGACAAGGCTGGAAGCCAAGATCGATGATCCATCCCGACCTTGTCCCGATATTGAGCGATACCGAAGGGGTTGTCGTATTCCACGAACAGGTCATCGAGATCATCTCGACAATGACTGGAGTCTCGCTAGCTGAAGCTGATGAGAAGCGACGCGCTCTAGGCGATCGAGATAGCCAACAAGTTATCTGTGATTGGTTCTTTCCAGCTGCGCTCGCTCGTGGCTACTCGCTGGCGGTTGTAACAGAAATCTGGGATGTCTTGCGCGCCTTTGCCTCCTTTGGATTCTGTAAAGCCCATGCCGCAGCCTTTGCGCTACCTACCTATCAATCTGCTTGGCTAAAAACCCACTACCCGGCTGCTTTTCTAGCTGGCGTTCTAACTCATGATCCCGGGATGTACCCAAAGCGATTGATTCTCGATGAGGTCCGCCAATGCGGGATAAAGATCGCCTCGATTGATATCAACCACTCAGATAGGAGCTATCGAGTTGAGGATGGATCGATCCGAATCGCTTTATCTGATGTGAGTGGCATAAGCGATAACGAGATTGATTCAATAATGAAGGCCCGGCCATTTTTAGATCTAGCAGATTTTGTACATAGAGCTGAAGTAAGTAAGCCAATCACCGAATCGCTACTTATGGTCGGGGCCTTTGACTCTTTATACGAAACTAGCCTGAATCGTCGCGACCTCTTACTTCACTTAAATGATTTATATAAGTGGTCGCGCTCATCAAGCAAAACTGGTAGTTCCCAACTAACTATGGCTTTTGCGCCATCGCTAGTTAAAAGCGGTCTACCTGATCTGAGAAGTGATGAATTGGTAAAGCATGAGATTGAGCATCTAAATATGGATATCTCGCATCACATGATCGAGTTCTACTCTAATTTTCTAAATGAGATTGGTGCGGTTCGTTCGAGTGATCTATTAAAGCAACGCTCTAAGTCCCAAGTCCTTGTCGCTGGCGTGAAGGTAGCGCTACAAACTCCACCCGTAAGATCAGGCAAGCGAGTCATGTTTGTGACCCTTGATGATGGCTTTGGTTGTAGCGATGCTACTTTCTTTGAAGATACCCAAAAATCCTATGCAAGTACGCTCCTTAACTCCCAACTCTTATTAGTCCGTGGTGAGATAAGAAGAACTGGTCCCCGTGGAGTCTCACTGCGAGCCACCGGCGCATGGGGACTGCTAGATGCCTATGAAAAGTGGCGTAATCTCGCATCTTGTGAGTGAAGCTATGAGAGAGCGCTCCACGATTCTTCACGTAGATATGGATGCATTCTTTGCATCGGTATCTGAACTTGATTACCCGCAATACCGAGGAAAACCACTTGTAGTAGGCGCTGGGGCGAGAGGCGTTGTTCTCTCTGCAAATTACTTAGCGCGAAAATTCGGCATTCGCGCCGCAATGCCGGTGTCGCGAGCACAACGCATGGCTCCCACGGCGATATTCATCCCACCCGATCATGAGCGTTATTCCGAAGTCTCACGCCGCGTCATGGAAATCTTCTTTGATTTCACTCCCCATGTGGAGCCACTATCTCTCGATGAGGCATTCCTTGATGTAAGTGGTTCAAAGCGACTCTTCGGTGAAGGAAGAGAGATTGCAGCCTTGATAAGAAAGCGAGTTAAGGAGCAAGAGCGGATTACTTGTTCGGTCGGAATTGCAACTTCAAAATTCATCGCAAAATTAGCCTCGGGAAGATGTAAGCCTGATGGCATGCTGGAAATCCATGATGAGCGGGTACTTACATTTCTACATCCACTTCCGGTTGGAGAATTATGGGGAGTAGGTCCCAAGACAAATGAAGAGCTACAACGGTTGGGATTGCGCACGGTAGGAGAGATCGCGAATACGCCACTAGCGACTTTAAAGCGCGCCCTAGGTGAGGGAGCCGGGGAGTCACTCTACGAATTGGCTTGGGGTAGAGATTTTCGAGAGGTCGTCACTGACTCTCCAGAAAAGAGCATCAGCGCTGCTGAGACTTTCGCATATGACCTAGAGAATCGCGACGAAATTTACCGCGAGTTATTGCGGCTATCTGAGCGGGCAACTCATCGAATGCGAAAGCGTGATTTGCGAGCGCGAACAATCGCTTTGAAGGTCCGATTCTCTGACTTTACAAATACCACTAAATCAAAGACGCTCCCACTGCCAATAAATGGGATGCATGAGGTATTTGAAGTAGCGCGAGATTTATTTACTTCGTTGAAATTGGATGGCTCGCGAATCCGACTTCTCGGGGTATCGCTAGAGAACTTGGTTGATGAGGAGGGCGCAGTCGAACAATTACTTCTAGGTGAGCGCGAGAGTGGTTGGCGTGAGGCGCAAGCTGCAATCGATAGGGCAATTACCCGCTTTGGAAGCGGCTCAGTTCAACCAGCGCGCCTTGTAGATGAGCCCTCTCAGGAAGGTGAGAGCGATGACCCAGCCACCTCTGAGCGCTGAGTGAGTAATTCGACTTTCCCTCAACAATTCCTTCTACTATTGTCAGCGCTATGCCACTTTCTGAGCATGAGAAGCGCCTTTTGGCCGAGATGGAAGAAGCTCTCGCTGCCGATGACCCCCGCCTGATCTCTGCATTTAGTGGCAAGACCCCTAGCCGTACCCGAGTTGTTGTCGGATTCCTCTTGGTAGTTGTCGGAATCTTTGGACTTCTCACGGGAATGGTCTCCCAGACACCGTTGATTGGAATAGCCGGATTTGCGATCTCTCTAAGTGGAGCAGTTCTCGCGATTTCCAACCTCAGCGGTCTGATGAATAGCCTTAAAGATCGCGTCCCACGTGAGAAAAAGGGGCCCAAATGGAGCGCCCGATTTGAAGAGCGCTGGGACCGCAGAAACCTTGGCGAGTAGATAACTCGCCTCAAACCCGCCTTCGAGGCGGGTTTTTTTATGCTCAAAATCAAGTGGAGGAGCGCCTACTTGCCCCCGCATGAAAATGGAGAGAGGTGGTTGAAAATGGAGTAAAAGGGAGTAAAGTGGGGAATTAAGCGGAACGGGGGTTCTGCGGCAAGACCGGGGGAGGAATCAAGTGTTTTTAGGCACCCATGAACCTCGTCTCGATGAAAAAGGTCGATTAATTCTTCCCGCGAAATTCCGTGATGAACTAGCAAACGGATTGGTAATCACAAAAGGTCAAGAGCGTTGTTTATATGTATTTCCAAGTAGCGAATTTGCTCGGATAACAGAACAGCTAAAACAAGCGCCATTAACTGCAAAATCAGCGCGCGATTACATGCGTGTGATGTTTGCCGGTGCGCACGATGAAATTCCAGATAAGCAAGGTCGCGTAATGATTCCAAATGGACTCCGTGAATATGCAGCGCTGGAGAGAGATTGCGTAGTTATTGGTGCAAATACTCGAGTTGAAATTTGGGATAGCAAATCATGGAAGAGCTATTTGAAAGATCGTGAAAAAGGTTTTGCCGAAGTTTCGGAGGAGGTGTTCCCGGGATTGTTCTAAATCTTTAGGCCTCTTCTCTGGCCACCGCCGACCTTCAGCGAGCGACGCCCCTTCCCCGGCGCCGTTCGAACCCCAGATCCGTCGGCCGGCGGTGACCAGAGCAGAGGAAGAGAGGTAAGGAATTAAGGGAGATGATGAAAGAGGGGAAGATGATTCACCAATCTGTGTTGCTAGAACGTTGCATCACGCTTCTCACTCCCTCTATTAATCGAAGTGCAAATCCGATAGTTGTCGATGCAACTCTAGGTTTAGGTGGCCATTCAGAAGCTCTGCTAGAGCGTTTTCCAAATCTTCGAATTGTCGGATTGGATAGAGATACCGAGGCAATCAACCTTGCCAGCACCCGGTTAGCAAAATTCGGTTCACGATTCACAGTAGTTCACGCTGTTTATGACCAGATGCCAGAAGTTCTAAGTGAGCTAGGGATTGATGGCGTTGATGGAATTCTCTTTGACTTAGGCGTTTCATCGCTACAGCTCGATCAGATTGATCGAGGTTTTTCCTATTCAAACACTGCGCCTCTTGATATGCGGATGGATAAGAGTTCTCGGTTATCCGCAAAGGATGTATTAGAGCACTATTCAAAAGAAGATTTGGTAAGAGTCCTTCGCCAATATGGAGAGGAGAGATTTGCGCCTCGAATCGTAGATAACATCATTAAAGCAAGGACTGCAGGAGCGCTGAAGACGACCACTGATCTTGCCGAGATAGTTAAGTCAAGCATTCCTGCGCCAGCAAGAAGGGTTGGCGGAAACCCAGCAAAGCGCACCTTCCAAGCGCTTCGAATTGAAGTGAATCAAGAACTTTCCACCTTAGAGCGAGCTATTCCAAAAGCGCTGGAACTATTAAGAGTCGGCGGGCGAGTGGTGGTTCTGTCATTTCAGTCGCTTGAGGACAAAATCGTGAAACAGATTTTTGCTACCGCATCTGAATCAAAGAGTCCAAGAGGGTTACCAGTCGAAATTGATTCATTAAAGGCCAAGTACCAACTTGTTTTTCGCGGAAGTGAGAGCGCTAGCCCCGAAGAGATAGAGATGAATTCCCGTGCGCAATCCGTCCGGTTACGTGCGATTGAGCGGGTG
The DNA here is from genome assembly GCA_023254845.1 of Candidatus Nanopelagicaceae bacterium. GTDB lineage: Bacteria > Actinomycetota > Actinomycetes > Nanopelagicales > Nanopelagicaceae > MAG-120802. The sequence goes on from JALRKE010000010.1 coordinate 14,746, forward strand.
GCAATCTGATGGCGCTATCCGCTCTCGCACCGGCCGTTGCTAAATCCCGTAAAGCTGTAGCGGATCGCTCCGCCCGAGCAGTCCTTCGCTTAGTGCCAGATCTAAAACCGACTCCGGGGGAGCAAGCTAGTGATCGCCTCTTCTACGGATTAATTGGATTCATTCTCTCGCTTGGACTTCTCGGATTACTAGGAATCAACATCTTGCTTGGTAACGATGCAGTTCGTATCAAGGAATTAAAGCTGGAGGCGATTGCAATAAATGAAGAGCGTGAGGCAGCGCTCCGCGAGGTTGCTCGTATATCGGCCCCAGAAAATCTAGCGGCGCGAGCCACAACCTTAGGAATGGTCCCTAGCACTACGCCGCGATTCTTAGATCTCACCGAAACGGTAGAAGCAAAGGTGAAGTCCTAGATGCCACACGAAATGCTCTCACTTCGCCGGATCCGTTATTTGGTGGCGATTTCGTTGGTTCTGATTGTTGCCTTCGCAGTTCGATTAGTCGATGTCCAAGCGGTAAGAGCTGCGGGTTACGCGAATCGAGCAGATGCCGAGCTCGCTAAGAAATCCATTATTTTGGCGCCACGCGGTGCGATTACCGATATCAATGGCGTTGAATTTGCGCGCTCTGTGATCTCGTATCGAATACTTGTTGATCAAGCCATTATTGACTATCCCAAGAAACTGGCGAGCCTTGCTGCTCCGATTCTAGATATGAGTGAATCAGAGCTTCTTCCACTACTAATTGGAGATCGTAGATATGTTGTGATCAACAAAAGCGTAAAGCCAGCAGTCTGGCGGGAGCTCGAAGTTGCGATTGAAAACTACAACGCCGCAGTAATGGAGACCGAGAATGGATTTAGTAAGCGGCTATCTGGTTTCTTTGCCGAGCGAATCTATGCCCGTGAGTATCCAGAAGGAGAACTCGGCGCTGCCGTCGTGGGATTTGTAAATCAAGCGGGAAGTGGCGCTGCCGGACTCGAGTACAGCATGAATTCAGTTTTAGCGGGCGTAGATGGCGAGTACACCTACTCAAATGCGGGCGGAACCATAATTCCGGGAACACAGAAGATCACTGCGGAAGAGCGGAAAGGCAACACGATTCACCTGACGATTGATCGCGATATTCAATGGGTAGCGCAAGAAGCTATTGCGAAAGCCGTCAAGAAAGCCCGCGCATTATCTGGGACCGTGATTGTCATGGATCCAGCAACGGGAGAGATCATCGCTCACGCAACTTATCCATCATTTACCCCTGGTAAGACTCAAGGAGTAGACCCATATCGATGGAAGAACCCATCAGTTCAAGAAGTTTACGAACCGGGTTCTACCGGCAAGGTTGTGACTTTTGCAGCGGCAATGGAAGAAGGGAAAGTCGAGCCAGAAACAGTTCTTACCGTCCCTGATAAATTGAAGCGTTCAATAAAAGTCTTTAAAGACCACGATCCACACCCGGTCTTGAGATTGACCTTAGCTGGAGCGCTTGCTCAATCAAGCAATGTTGCTTCCATCAAAATTGGCGAAATGATCACCAACGACAAACTTTTTACCTATCTCAAGAAATTTGGCGTCTCCACCAAAACAGGTTCTGGACTTCCTGGCGAAGAAACTGGAAAGCTCTTGGAGGTCAAAGATTGGTCCGGAACGACAGCGCCAACCGTTGCCTTTGGTCAGGGTTATTCGGTAACAGCGATGCAGGCAACTTCAATTTTTGCAACGGTCGCAAATGATGGCGTGCGAGTTGCCCCCACACTAATTGCGGGAATCAGCGATGCAGCTGGAAGGTATACGCCGGCTGACAAGCAATCTTCGCAGCGAGTAATCAGTAGTGAAACGGCCTCAAAATTACGTTTAATGATGGAGAGCGTTGTGTCGGCAGCGGGAACTGCTCCGGGCGCAGCAATTACTGGCTACCGAGTTGCAGGAAAAACCGGTACCGCAAGGAGAGTTGACGATAGTTGTGGTTGCTACCGTGGATATACCGCTTCCTTTATTGGATTTGCTCCAGCAGATAAACCTAAATTTGTAACAAGCGTAACCATTCAAGATCCAAAGGGAATCTATTACGGAGGTTATCTCGGCGGACCGGTATTTAAGGAAGTGATGAGCTTCGTACTCAAAGATCAACATGTTCCACCAACTGAAAAGTCCGAAGGACTCTATCCACTCGATGAGAAAGCGCTAAAGAAGAAGATTGCCGCGCAGCAAGCTGCGCAAGAGAATCAAACAAAGCGAAACCACTGATGAATCGCCCCAAGAGCGCTAGAGAGCGGAGCCTCTCTCAGTTGGCGAACTTCTTGGGAGTACAAGCTTCCTCTCAAGCAGATACGACCTTCACCGGAGTATGTAGCGATTCTCGAAAGATAGAAGCGGGCGACTTATTTATCGCATTTCCTGGTGCGCGAAGCCATGGAAGTGCCTTCCTTGCAACCGCATTGGAACGGGGCGCGAGGGCGATACTTACTGATCAGCACGGCGATGAGGTTGCCTCCCGCATCGCTTCTGCCATCCCCCGATTAGTGGTGTCGAAGCCCCGCTCCATTTGCGGCCTAGTCGCGAGTTGGTTCTATGGCGAGCCAAGCAAATCTCTCTTCGTTGCCGGCGTTACTGGTACCAATGGCAAGACATCTACTACATATCTTCTGGAGCAGATCTGGAGAGCTGCCGGATATAGATCAGGCCTAATCGGAACAATTGGTATTCAAGTAGGAGAGCAGAAGATTCCAGCCACCCATACAACTCCTGAGAGCGATGAACTTCAGCGACTACTGGCGTTAATGAAAGAGGAGGGCGCCCGGGGAGTCGCGATGGAAGTTAGTAGCCATGCGTTGAGCCAGGAGCGTGTGAAGTCGATTAATTTCCAAGCGGTGGGTTTTACCAATCTAACTCAAGACCACCTTGATTTTCACGGTTCGATGGAAAACTACTTCCAAGCCAAGCGCTCTCTCTTTACGCATGATTATGCGCAACTCGGAGTAGTTTCAATTGATAACGAGTTCGTAAAACGACTCTGGAATGAAATCTCAATTTCAAAAGAATCAATCTCGATTCATGGAAAAGCTGACTGGTACTTTGAGCGACGAGAACTCACCACAACTGGATTTGAACTGTTAATTCGAGGCCCTGAGGGAATATCAATTGAGAATTCCTTCAATTTGATCGGTGAACACAATCTTGAGAATCTCCTTGTAGCAGTGGCACTTGCCTATAGAAGTGGAATCGATCCGCTAGTGATTGCAACTTCGCTTCCAGCTTTAACTGGCGCACCTGGAAGGCTTGAGAGCGTTGTTACCCCTGTTACAAATTCCATCGGCTGCCAAGTCTTGGTCGACTATGCCCATACGCCTGATGCGGTGGAGCGAGTACTTGCGGCAGTCAAAGAGCAAGGTTTCAATCGGATAATTGCGCTTCTTGGTTGTGGCGGAGACCGTGATAGCGCAAAGCGACCCATGATGGGGAGCGCCTTAAATCGCGGTGCAGATATACCAATCTTTACTAGCGATAACCCCAGAAGTGAGAATCCAGAGAAGATTGTCGATGAGATGTTAAATGGAGTTATTTTGAAAGAGGGCGGCGAGGTAATCATTGATAGGCGAAACGCTATAAGGCGAGCAGTTCAACTCGCTCAAAAGGGAGATGCTGTAGTTGTTCTGGGTAAGGGGCATGAGACCGGACAAGAAGTAAATGGCGTTAAGAGTCCATTTAGCGATGTTGAAGAGTTAAAGCGCGCGCTATCGGAGCGGTCATGATCAAGATGAAGGCGGCGGAGATCGCAAAAATCATGGGTGGCAGCTTCCATGGTGAAGACTTGGAGTTAGAAGGGGAGTTCCACTTTGACTCCCGCCAAGTGACTCCCGGCTCCGTCTTCATTGCTCTCAAAGGAGAAAGAGAAGACGGACATGATTTTGTGCCATCGGCGTTAGCAAATGGGGCCGTGCTCTCCATAGTTAGTCGCAGCGTTTCAGGTGCTCACATAATTGTTCCCGATGTCTTAGATGGAATTGCAAAATTGGCTAGCGATTTACGTAACCGACTCGCGATGCTAAAGATTGTCGCTATAACTGGCTCACAAGGTAAGACCACAACGAAAGATATGCTCAATTCAATTCTCACTTCACAGGGTCAATGCGTCGCCCCTATCGGTTCCTACAACAACGATATTGGCGTTCCGATCACGCTCTTGAAATGTAATGAGCAGACTCGATTTTGTATTCTTGAGATGGGCGCGCGCCACCCGGGTGATATCGCTCGACTAACTGAAATCGCAACTCCTGATGTAGGAGTGGTTCTTAAAGTCGGTTCCGCACATCTTGGCGAATTCGGGTCAAGAGCCAAGATTGCAGAAACTAAGAGTGAATTAATACGTGGCCTAAAGCCTGGCGCAACCGCCGTACTTGGTACCTATGATGAGTTCACGCCAAATATGAATTCAAATTCTGCCGTTAGAACTATAACTTTTGGCGAGAAAACTAATTGTGTGATTCGTGCCGCAGACCTCGAACTCCATGGCGGGTTTCCTGCCTTTGATTTAGTTACTCCCGAGGGGCGTGAGCGCGTTGAACTTCAATTATTAGGAGTCCACCAGGTTCCAAATGCCCTTGCTGCGGCTGGAGCTGCCTTTGCGTTGGGGGTTACTACCGCAGATATTGCAGCCGCGCTCTCTACTCATCAGAACGTAAGTAAATGGCGGATGGAACTAATTGATCTCGATGGATTAACTCTTATAAATGATTCATACAACGCAAACCCGGAGAGTATGTCAGCAGCCCTTCGAACTCTCTCGCTCCTAACGCAGGAGCGCGGTGGAAACTCCTGGGCATTTGTTGGAAAGATGCATGAACTTGGTGGCGAATCAGAAGAGTTACATCGCAAGATTGGTCAGCTTGCTGGTGAGCTAGGAATTGATCATCTAGTTGTAATAGGAGAACGGAGCTACATATCCGATGAGATTTCAGCGAATACCTCAATTCACTTTTTTCCTGATCAGAACGGCGCATCTGAACTATTGCAGCGCCTTGATTCGGGAGATGTAGTTTTGGTCAAAGCTTCACGAGTAGAGCACTTAGAAGTGATTGCAGAACAGATAGTTACAAGCTGGAACGAGAGAATGGGAGCGGGATCTTGAGAGGTATTTTGATAGCGGGGGCACTCGCTTTCCTACTGAGTTTCTTTTTGACCCCGTTGTTTATCAAGTTCTTGGCCAAGCGTGGCTATGGCCAACAGATTCGTGATGATGGCCCCAAGACTCATCATGTTAAGCGGGGTACTCCGACCATGGGCGGAGCTGTACTGATCTTCTCGGCGCTGGCTGCATATTTCACCTCCCACTTGGCAACTGGAGTGCCTGTAACAACATCTGCACTGCTAGTGATTGGTTTGATAGTTGGGCTCGCGGCGGTTGGGTACTTGGATGACTGGTTAAAGGTCGTCAAACAGCGCTCTCTTGGACTTCGCGCGCGCGAGAAACTCTTTGGACAAGCGCTCGTTGCGGGCGTATTCGGCTATTTCGCTACTAAGTTCGCAGATGAAGTTGGCAATACGCCACTTTCCCTCTATCTCTCAACGGTGCGTGATACGACGATCAAATTGGGACTCGTACTCGTAATTCTCTGGGCGATTTTCTTGGTACTCGGAACCAGTAACGGTGTGAATCTAACTGATGGCTTAGATGGTTTAGCCACCGGAGCGGCAATTATGTCCTTCCTAGCCTTCGTACTTATCGGAGTTTGGAAGTTTGGTCAGCGTTGCGAAATCGCAGTAGACAATTGCTACAACGCTCGCGATCCACTTGATATGGCAGTTCTAGCAGCTGCTTTAGCTGGCGCTTGCGCGGGGTTCTTATGGTGGAACGCATCACCGGCCCGAATCTTTATGGGCGATACGGGATCTCTTGCTCTTGGAGGCGCACTTGCGGGGTTAGCAATGACGCTGCGTACGGAACTCTTGTTGATACCAATTGGCGGGCTCTTCGTCATCATCACCCTTTCAGTAATCATTCAAACCAGCTATTTCAAAATCTCAGGTGGCAAACGAGTCTTCAAGATGGCCCCGCTACAGCACCACTTTGAATTACTCGGTTGGGGAGAAGTCACTATCGTTATTCGCTTCTGGATTATTGCGGGTTTATGCGTTGCTGCCGGACTTGGACTCTTCTATGCCCAGTGGGTGGTTGCTTAAAGTGAGTTTCATAAATTCATTACGAGAAAAGAAGGTTTTGGTAATTGGCGCTGGCGTCACAGGTGCTTCGGTCCGGCGGTTCTTAGACACTCGTGGGGCTTCTACATTTCTCATAGACGAGAATGTGATCGGAAAAGAAACCACCAATTTCGAAGGCGTTAAATTGGAAGAAATTCAACTAGGAATCGTCTCGCCCGGTTGGAAGTTAGATCATCCATTTATCTCACAAAGTAAAGCTGCTGGAATAGAACTAATTTCGGAGATTGACCTCGCTTGGCGAGTTAAGAGCGAATTGAACCCCGCTCAGATCTGGTTAGGACTTACGGGGACAAATGGCAAGACCACTACCGTGCAGATGGCCGAGGCGATGTTGCTCCAAAGTGGAATCAGGGCTCGGGCCTGCGGCAATGTTGGCGATCCCGTCATTGATATGGCTACCGAAACTGATTTAGATATCTTGGTCCTTGAACTATCTTCCTTCCAACTTAGCTGGAGCAACGAAGCTCACTTTAAGGCAAGCGGAATCTTAAATATCGCTGACGATCACATCGACTGGCATGGCAGCTTTGATAATTATGCTGATGCGAAATTATCTATCTCAAAGTTGAGTGAGACGCTTATCGCCAACCTAGATGATGAGTTCCTCGCATCAAAACTTGGCCAAGTCACCTCTAGGCTGGTCACTTACACTCTCGAAACTCCAAAGCCACATCAGATTGGATTAGTCGAGAATCTAATTGTTGATCGGGCATTTGTTTCCGGTGATGCCGAAGTTCTTTTTGAGCTAAGCGAGATAAAGCCAGCAGTCCCACACAATGTCTCTAATGCGATGGCAGCTGCGGCTCTTGCGAGGTCGGTGGGCGCCGACGCCACTTCGATTGGGAGGGCAATCTCTGCATTCCGATTAGATCATCATCGCCTAGAAGTTGTTCTCGAGAAGGACGGAATTACTTGGATAGATGATTCAAAGGCGACCAATCCACATGCCGCGCTCGCTGCTTTAATGTCCCAATTTAGGTCGGTATGGATTGCTGGTGGTCTTGCCAAAGGCGCATCCATGGATCAATTAATCAAAGCTGCTGCTAATCGAATCAAGTTTGCAATTTTGATTGGCACCGACGCACAATTAATCGAGGATGCGCTCCGCCTTCATGCCCCTCTGGTTGAATACCAAGTCATAGATGGAAACTTAAAGGGAAGAGAGTTGATGCGGGAAGTGGTGAAAGTTGCGCTCACCAAAGCACTACATGGCGAAACAGTTCTCTTGGCTCCAGCCTGCGCTTCGATGGATCAATTTAAGAATTATGGCGAACGTGGCGATCTCTTCGCCTCGGCAGTGAAGGAGCTTGCAGATGGCAAGTAAAAGTTCTTTATTCTCCAAACCATCCTCTGCCTACTTCCTGATACTGGGTTCCATTTCAATCCTCTCTGCACTTGGAATAGTTATGGTACTAAGTGCTTCATCCGTAACCGCTCTGAATGAGTCAGGTAACTCCTTTTCTATAGTTTTTCGACAAGCGCTCTTTTTGTTGCTCTCGATTGCGCTTGCCTGGCTAGCTATGAATCTGAAAGAGAGTCTTTGGATTCCGCAAGCGCGCCTCGCTCTGATTCTCTCTGCAGCATTCCTGACTCTGCCCCAAATATCAGGATTAGGAAAGACTGTGGGTGGAAATACAAATTGGATTCAAATTGGAACTCTTTCAATACAGCCAAGTGAGTTTGCCAAGTTTGGCTTGATTCTCTGGTGCGCGCTCCGTCTTCAGCACCATGATCAAAAGATCGTTGAGAGGGGCAAGAGTAATCCGCTGCCATTAGTCGGAGGCGGTGTCATCGTAATTCTCGCTCTCGTAATGTGGGGAAGAGATCTTGGAACTGCCGCTGTTATCGCTGGAATTATTGGCGGAATGCTCTTCATCGCGGGAATGCAGGCTAGATTCTTTGCAACATTCTTCGCATTAGGGATTGTGATGCTCGCTGGATTTGTAGTCACGAGTCCGAATCGATTACGCAGATTCTCGGCCTTCTGGGATCCATTCTCTGAAGAGAATTACAAGAGCGCTGGCTGGCAACAGGCGCATAGCATTATGGGACTTGCATCTGGTGGTCCACTTGGTACCGGTTTGGGTTCTAGTAAACAGAAGTGGGGAAATCTTCCGGCTGCGCATACTGACTTTATTTTCGCGGTTATCGGCGAGGAACTGGGATTACTCGGGACGCTTACAGTCCTAGTCCTATATGCCATCTTGATTTTGGGAATCTTTCGAGTGGCGCTACGGGCTCAGAATAATTTTGATCGATATGTGACAGCAGGAATTGGATGTTGGATAGCTGTTCAGGTAATAATGAATATTGGAACGGTGGTCAGCGTAATTCCAGTTGTCGGCGTTACGCTTCCTTTCATTTCCTATGGAGGCTCTTCGCTATTAGCGACATTTTTGGCGATTGGATTTGTGTTGGGCGTCTTACGTCGAGATCCGGAGATTGCCCAGGACCTGCGGGCTCGGCGGGCGGCTAAGAGCGCGAGAGGATAGCCCTATGGCTACACGGATCGTCCTCGCCGGGGGAGGAACTGCAGGGCATATTGAACCAGCGCTCGCTGTAGCGGATGCAGTTCGACGAATTGATCCAACGATAGAGATTGAATTCATAGGCACAGCTGCGGGCCTGGAGAGCCTCTTGGTGCCGCAACGCGGATACAGACTTCGCTCAATTCCTAAAGTTGTAATGCCGAGAAACATCGCAATCAGCGCACTTAAATTCCCATTTGCCATTATTAGAAGTGTTTGGATATCAAGGAAGATCCTAAGAGGTGCTAGCGCCCTAATTGGTTTTGGTGGATATGTGAGCGCATCTGCCTACCTT
>JALRKE010000110.1 GCA_023254845.1 Candidatus Nanopelagicaceae bacterium
CTTCCTGAAGAAGATCTCTTTGTTCTTGGCGACTCCATGCGGATCCATCAAGTCATCGCAAATTTGCTAGCCAATGCTAGAACTCATACCCCGGCTGGTACGGAAATAAGAATAAAGCTGGCGGAAGCCGAAAATGGCGTGATTATTGAGGTAAGTGATTCCGGCCCTGGTCTTTCCAAAGATGACCAGCAGCGGATATTTGAGCGGTTTTACCGAGCCGATCCATCTAGAGTGAGAAATGGCGGTGAGGGAACTGGGCTTGGGTTATCAATTGTCGATGCCGTTATGCGTGCTCATGGCGGTACGGTGAGCGTCACATCAGAAGTTGGACACGGCGCTACCTTCAAACTCTTCTTCCCAATTCAAGACTTGTAGGATTTCGAGGTGCGTAGCAGTCCAGAAATTCTCCGCGCTCTCGAAAATGAATCAATTGAGATTCTTCGTGAGACCGCCGCGGCATTTAAGAATCCAGTACTGCTTTATTCCATTGGAAAAGATTCTTCCGTTTTACTTCATCTAGCCCGCAAAGCTTTCTACCCCGCAAATATTCCATTCCCGATGCTCCACATCGATACCAAGTGGAAATTCCGAGAGATGATCTCTTTTCGTGATGAGATGGCAAGCAAGTACAGTGCAAAGTTATTAGTTCACACCAACGAAGATGGAATCAGAGATGGAGTTAGTCCATTCACAACTGGAACTAGTGAATACACCCGAATTATGAAGACGGTGGCTCTCCGCCAGGCTCTTGACAAGTATGGTTTTGATGCTGCAATCGGCGGTTCACGTCGTGATGAAGAGCGTAGCCGCGCAAAAGAGCGCATCTTTAGCGTCCGTGAATCTGGGCATCGTTGGGATCCGCGGCAACAGCGTCCAGAGTTATGGCGCACCTATAACCCAAGGATCCGACCAGATCAAACTATGCGCGTCTTTCCGATCTCTGATTGGACTGAGTTAGATATCTGGAATTACATAATGCTCGAAAATATCCCAGTTAATCCACTCTATTTTGCAAAAGAACGTCCAGTTGTAAAACGTGGCACGCAATGGATCATGGTTGACGATGAGCGATACCCGCTAAAAGATGGCGAAAAGCCAGAGATGAAGATGGTTCGCTTCCGCACCCTTGGTTGTTATCCGCTAACCGCAGGAGTTGAATCAACTGCAACAACTCTGGATGAAGTTGTTGAGGAAGTTACTGGTGTAAAACTTAGTG
>JALRKE010000111.1 GCA_023254845.1 Candidatus Nanopelagicaceae bacterium
GTAAATGCACTTTTGAAATTGGATGAACAGCGTCTTGCCAGCCAGCAAATAGCAGATCAAAAAGATCGCATTGAAAAACAATTACAAGATCTGAAATCCACACTTGCGCAACAGGGAGATTTGCGAGGTACGCTTGCAGATCTAGAGGAAAGGTTGGCGCAAGCGATTGCACAAAAGCTTACATCCGAACAAAATTTTGAAGAAACACAAGCCAAGTTGCAGGCGGCATTGGCAGAAAAACTGGCAGCGGATCAATTGGCAGATGCACGTTTGACCGAAGCACTTGAGCGCGAAGTTTTGTTGCAGGCAGCACAAGATGCGCTTGCTGAAAAATCACAGTTGGCGGCGAAAACGTCAGATCAACTTTTAAAGGCAGAACGCCAAACTGCGTTGTTAAATCAACAGGTCGTTGAGCTTCGCAAACAAATGGAAAAGCTGCAAGGACTACTAGATTTATCAGAAGCGGCAGATATCAAAAATAAAACGCAGTTGCAAAATATGGGGCAGCGTTTGAATGCTGCGCTTGCGCGGGTTGCAACCGAAGAACGAAAGAGACGTAGTTTAGAAGAGGCCGAAAAAAAGCGGCTTGAGCAAGAACGAAATCAATTGGCAAGCGAAGCAGAAGACTTGGCAAAGCAGGCGAAAGATCTGGCCAAATACAAATCGGAATTCTTTGGACGGATGCGCGAGATTTTATCTAAGCAAGAAGGCGTCAAAATAGTTGGGGACCGTTTTGTGTTTTCGTCTGAAGTTTTGTTTGACCCGGGCAAGGCCGACCTACAGCGATCTGGTGAATTGGAAATTCAAAAAGTGGCCCGCATTCTTGCCGAAATCAAAGATGAGATTCCGGCAAATATTGACTGGGTCATTCGTGTTGATGGCCATACCGATAATGTGCCGTTGTCTGGTTTGGGCGAATTCAAAGATAACTGGGAACTTAGCCAAGCGCGCGCCTTGTCGGTGGTACGTTATATGGCGGGGTCGTTATCATTTCCGCCAGATCGTCTAGCCGCTAACGGATTTGGCGAATTCCAACCCGTGAACCAAGAAGATACTGACGCAGCGCGTGCGCAAAATCGCAGGATCGAGATAAAGCTGACAGAGCGTTAGTCAGAGATGATTGTCTGAAATTCCATTGCGTCAGTCGTTATGCCATTTCTGATGAGTTGAACCTGTACTTGGTACATGCCTCGGACCCAG
>JALRKE010000112.1 GCA_023254845.1 Candidatus Nanopelagicaceae bacterium
AAGACGGAACGATTTTACATTTTTTAGTTCAAGTATCTTGCCTTGATTCGTATATCGTTATTCGCAAAATCACCTTCATTGTGGTCGCATAATATGAGCTTGACACGATCGGCTCCCGCCATAGCATAGGCCGCTCTAAAATCTTGATTGATTTGAGTCAATCTTGTGGTTAAATCATTCTTGATGGTATCGACATTTTCACCGTCCCAGCTAATGCCGCTTTTCGCCTCTAATAAAATCTCTAGTGTTTTATCACCAGTAGCATCCTCACTGGTTCTTATCTGGAAAGTATTGCACTTTTCTACAAGTGTTTTGATTTCAAACATTGATTCTTGGATGTCTACGGGGCTTACATTGGCACCAAAAAAAGCGACAGTCATATCGGCTCGACCATAATGGAATAACAACGGTAAATCAGTTCGTGGTGCCACTATTTCAGACTTATCTATGCCCAATTCTTCTAAGACTTCATACATCTCTCTAATAGTCACTTGATGTCCTCGGTCGTGTATATTATACCTGACTTTTGGAGCGACATAGTGGAATCTACAAACGGTAATGATAAGCTCTCCGTCCTCTGTATTTTGAATCAAAAAATCAGAAGGATTGTATTGGAAAATCATTGGTAGGGCGCCCTCATGCCGTGTAAGTCGTTCCCTTAACTGCTGGTTAGAGCGCATCAACCTTCTCAGGCTGATCGTGAAATCATTTTCAGAGCCAAGGTTTAATTCTAAATCCGACGCTCCTAGAGAGCTATATACTTTCTTAATTCCTTTGCTATACAGGAAGTCGCGCATCCCTTCAGACATAGACTCACCGCCAAAAATGAAAGAAATTTCATACTCATGCCAAGGGATATCACTGTGATCGACCAATTGTTTTAAAAAAGGCGGATAACCCATGACTACATATTTGTACTTCGTGCCAAATTGCCGCAGAGTGTTTTCAATTTTCTCTTTCTCAGGCCCCAGCGACTTTAGCATGGAGAACGGCACACACGACATGGTAACATTAACCCCTGTAGCCCAAGGGCCTAAGGCAAAAGCGTTGATGATAAAATGTGGTTCAGTACCAAAAAGAGTCTCGAATCCAAATCGAATAATCTTCCCGTTCCTTTTACGCTCTGTTTTTCCTCGAACCCAATTCGTTGCTGTACCAGATGAACCAGAACTTTCATCAAAGATGATATTCCGTTCG
>JALRKE010000113.1 GCA_023254845.1 Candidatus Nanopelagicaceae bacterium
ACTTATACATCTGCGGCTGGGTGAAACTTGGTTCATCGCCTTCGTTATGGCCGCGACGGCGATAACAGACCATGTCAATCACAACATCTTTGTTAAATGTCTGGCGGTATTCGAAGGCAACTCGCGCAACTCTTACGCAAGCTTCCGGGTCATCGCCATTTACATGGAAGACCGGGGCTTGAATCATCTTGGCAACATCGGTTGCATATCGAGAAGAGCGCGCTGCTTCTGGGGAGGTAGTGAAACCAACCTGGTTATTGATAATTACATGAATGGTTCCGCCGGTTCGATATCCACGGAGCTTTGACATCGCAAGGGTTTCTGCAACTACGCCCTGTCCGGCAAATGCTGCATCGCCGTGGATCAAAACGGGAAGAGTTGAGAAGGAATTCTTCACATTCTTCTTATCCTGTTTTGCTCGAACAATTCCCTCAAGAACTGGGTTTACCGCTTCAAGGTGAGATGGATTTGCGGCGAGATAAATCTTGGTCTTATCGCCACTCTCAGTTACAAAGTCGCCGTAGGTTCCAAGGTGATACTTAACATCACCGGAGCCCTGTACGGAATTTTCTTGGTAATGCCCCTCGAACTCTTGGAAGATCTGGCCGTAAGACTTACCGGCAACATTGGCAAGAACATTTAACCGACCACGGTGTGGCATTCCAATACAGATCTCATCTAGCCCAGATTTAGCGGCGTAGCGAGCGATGGTGTCGAGAAGTGGAATTACCGATTCGCCACCTTCAAGTGAGAAACGCTTCTGGCCGATGAACTTAGTATGTAGGAAACTTTCAAATGCTTCTGCTGAATTTAATTTACGTAAGATTCGAAGCTGATCTTCGCGAGTGAAGAAGGGTGAGCCGACCTCAACTTGATCTTGGATCCACTTCCGCTCCTCTGGTGAATCGATATACATATATTCAATTCCAATGGAGCGGCAATATGAATCGCGGAGAATACCTAGGACATTACGTAGCTTTGCTGAAGTCCGGCCACCAAACCCGCCGGTTGCAAACTCTCTATCTAGATCCCAGAGCGTTAGTCCATGAGTTACTACATCTAAATCTGGATGGCTACGTTGTTGATATTCAAGGGGATCAATATCTGCCATCAAATGGCCGAAGGTGCGATAGGAATTGATTAG
>JALRKE010000114.1:0-896 GCA_023254845.1 Candidatus Nanopelagicaceae bacterium
AGTTAAGTCAGATTTGATGATGTAAATATCTTGCGTGGGCTTGATGTTCCAATCAATAGGAAGTGATCTAGGTGTCTCGCCATCTGAGTTATGTGTCGAGAATTCTTCAGCGATATCAGTAAGCATCGCAGAGAGAGCAAAACGACCGCACACGGCTCTAATCTATCTCCGGTTAGACTCGGCTCATGACGGATTGGAACGCGCCATATCGCGGAAAGTTCGGCGCTGACGCGTCGAGAAGCGCCAAACCGATTCGCGCGATGCTCACTATTCCCGGATCTAAATCAGTCACAAATCGCGCGCTAATTCTTGCGGCCCTCGCCGATTCTCCCTCTCGATTGATTAGGCCACTTAGCTCGCGTGATACCGATTTAATGGTCGCAGCGCTTGGATCCCTAGGTACGAAAGTTCAATCAACGAATGAGGTTTGGGAGATAACTCCAGCACCGCTCTATGGCCCGGCTTCAATAGATGTTGGTAATGCTGGAACGGTAATGCGTTTTATGCTTCCAGTAGCAGCGCTTGCAAAAGGTCTAGTTAATTTCGACGGCGATGCCCGATCCCACGAACGTCCCGTCGGGCCATTGATTAAGGCTTTGGAAGATCTCGGCGTAACTATTGACCATAAGAATAAGTATTCACTCCCACTTCTCATAAATGGCGCGGGATCAATTCGGGGCGGCGAGGTAGAAGTTGATGCGAGTAAATCAAGCCAATTCCTCTCAGCACTTCTCTTAGCTGGGCCGAAGATGCGCGAAGGTTTAAAGGTGATCAATATTGGCAAAACGCTTCCTTCGCTTCCTCACATCGAGATGACTATCGCGATGCTCCGTGATTTTGGCGCTACGGTAAACGTTGGAAAAGAGGGGGCGCGAGATTATTGGCAGGTCTCCCCG
>JALRKE010000114.1:906-1143 GCA_023254845.1 Candidatus Nanopelagicaceae bacterium
GAATTAACGGGGAGAGAGTTGGTGATTGAGCCAGACTTATCAAATGCAGCGCCATTTATGGCCGCACCGATTATTTGTGGCGGTGAGGTAGTAATTAAAGATTGGCCCAAATCAACCACTCAACCTGGCGATCGGCTCCGCGAGATATTTACCGCAATGGGAGCCGAGATTGAATTTGTCCAAGATGGTCTAAAGATATCTGGAACTGGAAAGATAAAAGGAATTGATATTGATCTT
>JALRKE010000115.1 GCA_023254845.1 Candidatus Nanopelagicaceae bacterium
CTTCGACCTCGCCTTCGATAATTTCGATATCGGTTTTAGATAGAATTTTTTGAATCCCTTTTTTATACAAGTCTCTATCACATTGAACACGTAGAGCTTGAACAGCATCCCCTTTTCTTGTGTTTAAGGTTCTGTATTGAATACCAGACATATCAGTTGCTATTGGCATAATCCCGCCCATAGCATCTATTTCTCTTACAATATGTGATTTGCCAAGGCCACCAATCGCTGGATTGCATGACATTTGACCAATTTTATCTTTTTCAAATGTTATTAGCGCACAACTCAAGCCGCTTCTAAAAACTGCATGAGCTGCCTCAACCCCGGCATGACCACCACCAACAACAATTACATCAAACTTATCCATATAATTAATAAATCAATAATATCTATATTATATACTTATTGTTACTTCTATTAGTGTGTTTGCTTTTTGTTAAAAAGTCTTTCAAAGCCCTTTAAAGCAAGGTAAAGAGCATTTTATAAACCATGTTTAAGCCTGTGTACAGCAACCAAAAAATATATACAAAAACCTGTTGATAAAAAATTACTTCTTAATAGATCCACAATTTAATAACAGGTTACTTACCAATACAGAACGAACTAAATATATCACCAAGCAAAGAGTCTGAGGTTTTAATTCCAACAACCTCATCAAGATCAGATCGTGCGTTTTTCAAATCTTCTGCAACTAATTCCAAACCATTATTATTTCTTAGTTTAAAAAAAGCGCTTTCAAGATTGGCTAATGAAGATTCCAACAACGCCGCATGTCTATTTCTGATCATGTAATTAAAATTATTACCAGTGCTTTTTATAAAAGTGTTAGATAATACACTTTTAAATTTATCAAAACCCTCTCCAGTTTTTGCTGACACCAAGCAATCAAAATCGCCTGGGTTGGAAGGGGAACCCAAATCAAGCTTATTAAATAACTTTATATATTTTTTT
This sequence comes from Candidatus Nanopelagicaceae bacterium, assembly GCA_023254845.1. Lineage (GTDB taxonomy): Bacteria > Actinomycetota > Actinomycetes > Nanopelagicales > Nanopelagicaceae > MAG-120802. The sequence goes on from JALRKE010000115.1 coordinate 952, forward strand.
TCACCAACAACGGAGTCAAAACTCTCTAAAAAACTTTCATTACTTGAATCAAAAACACCAACAACAACATCAGTATTTTGAATCTGATCTATTGCCAACTCAATACCCCTAGACTCTATTTTATCTTCCGTTTCCCTTAAACCAGCC
>JALRKE010000116.1 GCA_023254845.1 Candidatus Nanopelagicaceae bacterium
CGATAAGCTATAAGGGTTCTGTGAACAGTATGACCGATATTGGCAAACGCTTCGCCTCTGTTGAAAGCAATTATGCTTATGATGCGAAGAATGCAGTCGGTGTAAAACTTTTTCACATGGATAACGGTGACAGGCAACGCGACGGGTTTGAGGTCAATCATCTGCATCGTTTGTATCGATCGAATCAAAAACATTCACAGATGAATATCTGGCTATTTGGAGGCCTGGGTTATCTTGAGGGATCTAATGAGCGGGCTGGGGGCGACCAAAACATCAGCACTGCATTTGTTAGCCCTGCCTTGCAGTGGGATTATGAAACGAAAAGAGTCTTTTTATTAGCGAGCCACCAGTTCATTCGGGGTGACTCGATCAATCATGATACGACAAAACTAAAAGCGGGTTTTTCATTCTATGAAACGAGCTATGATGAGACCCAACCCTGGCTGATTTTGGATGTGATGAACATCAATGGAATAAATTCGAGACCCGAAGTAACCCCCATGTTGCGCTTAATTAATAAGGCACTTTATCTCGAGGGCGGAGTCTCAAACATGGGCAACCCCAGGTTGCATGTGATGTATACATTTTAATAATGAAGGAGGAAGGCATGAAAAAAATATGGTTATTATTGTTACTGATGAGCCCAAGCCTGTGGGCGGTCTCACAAAAAATTGAGGTCAATGGCATGGTCTGCGCCTTTTGTGCCCAGGGGATTGAGAAAAGTTTGAATAATATTGCTACGACCAAGGACGTGTACGTCAATTTGGATGAGGGCTTTGTGATCCTCGAAAGCCAAAGTGAAGGGGTAGCAGAAGACAAGATTAAAAAAATTATTGTTGACGCGGGTTATGATGTGACCCAAATTTCATTGATTGCTGAGACCGCTGAACACATTCGAAAACAGTATGAAAAAAAGTAGCGAGCTAACAGATTTAAACAAGATCAGAAATGTTTCTATCCTATCGTTATTTACCAGCACCGGAACTATCCTTTGTTGCGCATTACCGGCCTTACTCGTCACCATTGGTGCAGGAGCCGCATTAAGCTCGTTAATCTCAAGCTTTCCTCAAATTGTGTGGATT
>JALRKE010000117.1 GCA_023254845.1 Candidatus Nanopelagicaceae bacterium
CTTGCAGGGGAGTCACGTTTACAGGTGGCTATAGCTGATGATGGAGTTGGTATATCGACAGATGAAATTGACGATCTATTCTCTCCATTTATTCGTGGTCGTACAGATGCTGATGGCACAGGATTGGGTCTTCATATCTGTCAGGAGCTGGCGATATCTATGGGTGGGGATATTATCTATGAACCCAACACCCCTAAGGGTTCTCGGTTCCTTCTTACTGTTCCCTTGGATATTACGAAGGCTAGCCAAGCAGATGAGGCAGAGGAAAATCTCCTTGCTGGAGTATCTCTGGAGGGCAGAAAAATTCTCTTGGCTGAGGATAATCCTACCTTGCAGCTACTCACCAAAAATATGCTTGAGAAGCAGGGCGCTGTGGTTACTGTGGCCAGTAACGGAAAGTTAGCCTTAGCTAGTTTTAAAGAAGGCGTTTATGACCTAGTTATCTCCGATATTTTTATGCCAGAGATGGATGGTTACGGCCTAGCTAAAGCGTTAAGAGAGTCCAAATATCTTGGGCCAATTATTGGCCTTACAGCTGCAACCATCGGTGATGAGACAGAGCAGATGTTAGAGGCGGGTGCTGATCGAGTACTTGCTAAGCCGATATCTGTTGAAGCGTTGAAAGCTGCGTTGTTGGAGTTGAGTGCTTAACAGGTATTCAATTCAAAAAGGAGCCTTAGGGCTCCTTTTTTTTGTTCGGGGTTGTCGCTTCGCGCCAATCCCTCCTACACTTCACGGCTTACCCTTGCAGGGTAATGCGCTCCTACGGGGTATTTCCAGAGTCGCGTAGGAGGGATCAGCCCGCAGGGATGACCCCGAAATTAATTATCCAGCCTTACGCTTTTTCGCCTGACGCATCAGGTTGATAGAGAATACAACCAGCGCAACCCAGATGAAGGCAAAGCTGATAAAACGGTTCAGTGAGAACTCTTCGCCTAGAATGAAAACGGCAGAGAGGAACTGAATAATTGGAGCGATGTAGTTAAGGAAGCCAAGGGTGCTGAAAAGTAGCTTGCGTGCTGCAGCAGCATAGAGAATAAGCGGCACTGCTGTCATTAAGCCGGAGCCAATCAATG
>JALRKE010000118.1 GCA_023254845.1 Candidatus Nanopelagicaceae bacterium
GAATATTACCTTTCCTTGCAGTCGTAGTTGGAGTCCTTTACGTTTTGTATGGTGGTATCGCAACTCCATCTGAAGCATCAGGTATTGGAGCTTTCTTATGTATAATTTTAGTTGCTGTTATTTATAAAATTTACAGTCCAACAAAACTTTGGAAAATTTTAAGAGGCTCAATGAAAGAAAGCGTGATGATCATGATGATTATTGCTTGTTCTTATCTTTTTAGTTTTACGCTTTCAAATTTATACGTGACCCAAACTATTGCTCAAGTTATGGCAGATCTTTCAGTTAATAAATGGGTGTTGTTATTTATTATAAATATTTTTTTATTAATAGCGGGCTTTTTCTTACCACCAGTTGCCATCATTTTAATGACAACTCCAATATTGCTTCCGATTATTGAAAGTGCAGGATTTGATCCAATATGGTTTGCAGTTGTCTTAACTATTAATATGGAAATTGGACTAATAACTCCACCTGTAGGATTAAACCTATATGTAATTAAGGGAATATCCCCCGATATCAGTTTGCCTGAAATATTAAGAGGCTCATTACCTTTTATGTTATGCATGGTTCTTGCCATAGTAATTCTTTGTATATTCCCAGAAATTGCTACTTGGTTACCAAGGTATCTTCTAGGCAACTAAAATGTTTTTAAAAAAAATAATTAACTCTATTGCCGATGCTGGCAAGGAGCTTCTTCACAAAACTTTACCTATTAAAAAAAATCTAGAAACCTTATTAGAACTTTGTGATGATTTAATTTCCTATAAGGGCGTTGCCAGCGGTATTGCAATTGCTAGAGAAATTTCAGAAATTTATTTATCTTTATCTAAAGAGGATAAAAAAAAATTCTTCATATCGGTTGATGAAAAGTTTAAACCTAATTTAGAAGCTGCAGAAAAAAAATCATTAGAATTTATTAAAAATAAAAATACCAATACACTAAAAGTATTATCTTCTTTAGCAGAAGGAAATCGTCAAGAATTTATCAGACGAATGAACATGGCTCCTAACGGAACTGCATTTTTAGTATCGATG
>JALRKE010000119.1 GCA_023254845.1 Candidatus Nanopelagicaceae bacterium
TCCCACTGGCCTAGGAATTTGCGGTGGTTATAGTAGACATCGCGGATATGGCTCAACCAGTTATCAATCAAACCGTGACGTGCATCCTCCATAGAGGCAACCACACCACCACAGCCATAGTGACCAACAACCATGATGTCTTTCACTTTAAGGACATCCACGGCGTACTGGATAACCGAAAGACAGTTCATGTCTGAGTGGACCACCAGATTGGATACGTTTCGGTGAACAAACAGCTCGCCTGGTAACAGATCGACAATCTCGTTGGCCGGCACACGGCTATCTGCACAGCCAATCCACAAATACTCAGGCGCCTGCTGAGCCGCTAGGGTTGGGAAAAACTGAGGGTTTGCCTTCTGAATAGTGGCAGCCCAATGTTTGTTCTTCTCAAATAGCGATTTTAGTTTCTTCATCGGGAATCCTCTTCGCTAAACCTAAATACGTTGTTTAAACCGCTCTTATTGATGGTACTGCGCACTTAACTCGTGCACTGCATCGACAAATACTTTCGCGTGTTCTGGATCGGCAAACTGGTGAATACCGTGGCCAAGGTTGAATACGTGACCTGTGCCTGAGCCAAAACCAGCAAGGATACGGCTAACCTCTTCGCGGATACGATCTGCTGGTGCGTAGAGTACTGATGGGTCCATGTTGCCCTGCAGAGCCACTTTATCACCTACGCGAGCACGCGCATTGGCAATGTCAGTTGTCCAATCAAGACCTAGAGCATCAGCACCCGCCTCAGCCATAGACTCTAGCCACTGACCACCGTTCTTAGTGAACATGATCACTGGTACGCGACGTCCATCGTGTTCGCGAATTAGACCTGAAGCGATCTTCTTCATGTAGTCCAACGAGAAGGCTTGGTACATAGGGCCGCTTAGTGCGCCACCCCAGGTATCAAAGATCTGAACCGCTTGAGCGCCACTGCGGATCTGCTCATTGAGGTATAGCGTTACCGACTGTGCCAACTTGTCCAACAGCGCATGGAGTACTTCTGGCTGTGAGTACATCATCG
>JALRKE010000011.1 GCA_023254845.1 Candidatus Nanopelagicaceae bacterium
ACCGAGCACTCACGGCTAATCGAGAAATCTTGGTCATCAGCACTGGTCGCCTTCCTGCCACCGCGATCGCTCCTCGAATTGAGTCCGTGTTGCAGGGCTTTGCCTCAATGCCTGTGGCCACCGTTGTCCCGGTGCCCCTGCAAACCGCCCCCACAGAGACGCTTCCTGGTCTCACAACCATTCCTCAAACCAGGGAATGGCAAAACTTTGTCAGCGCACTCAAAGAGCTGTGGGAAAGCGATGTCACCTTCGCGACTATCGCAGCTGATCCAGAAAAAGCGGTCTTTGGTCGCTGGAACAGGTATCAGGCTCTCTTATCCTCAACCTGGAGCGAGGACCCCAATGGTCTCGAGAGTGAGTGGGCCAGAGCTCAAGAAGATTCCAGGGCTTTCCAAAACTCGGTTCGGGTTGAGCAGGGAAGCTCAATCACAGTTCTTACCGACCAAACCCAACTCCCTGTAACCCTGGTGAATGACCTTGAGTCGGATGTATTCGTTGAACTAGCGGTTCGACCCACCTCCGGAATCCTCGCCGTGGAGGAGCCTACGACCAGCGTGGCGATTCCCGCCCAGGCAACCACCCGAGTCTTTGTTCCGGTTCAATCACTGGCAAATGGCACCGTAAACGTAGAGTTCACACTGCTCACTGCGAGTGGCGCGCCAGTCGGCGAGCTCGTAACCATTCCAGTCACAATTAGAGCTGGCTGGGAAGGCGTGATCAGTGTTGCGCTTGCAGCGCTCGTAGGGGGAGTCTTCACTTTTGGCCTCCTCCGCTCGATTCAGCGCAGACGGGCAGAAAAGGGGGTGGTGCAGTGAGTGCAGCGGCCCCAGATTCACGCTCACTCGGCCGAGCCAGCATGATTCTTGCGTCGGGGACCATCGTCTCCCGAATTCTCGGCTTTATCAGTGCCATCATCCTCGCTCGCACACTGGGAATCGTCGGAGCCGGAGCGGATACTTTTGCGCTGGCAAACCAGCTCCCCAACAACATTTACGCCATCGTGGCAGGGGGTGTCCTCAGTGCGGTGCTCGTCCCTCACATCGTCAAAGCAGGGCTTGATAAGGATGGGGGTCAATCTTTCATCAACAAAATTGTGACCCTCGGATTTGTCATCTTCTTGGCTGTCGCCATCCTCGCCACACTCCTTGCGCCCGCGCTCGTAGCGCTCTATGCCCAACAGGGTGGAGTAGGCGCCCGAGGTTTCAGTTCTGATGAAATCGCGCTTGCCATCGCGTTCGCTTACTGGTGTTTGCCTCAGGTTCTGTTCTATGCGCTCTACAGCCTGCTTAGTGAAGTGCTCAACGCGAGAAAGGTTTTCGGACCTTTTACCTGGGCTCCAGCGCTCAACAACATTGTGGCGATGACCGGCCTGGTGGTCTTTTCTGTCCTCTTTCCCTCGGCTAACACCTCGGATGCCCTGGAGTGGACGCCCGGGATGGTGGCGGTGTTGGCGGGCTCAGCGACCGCTGGCGTGGCAGCGCAATCCCTCATCCTGCTTGCTTTCTGGCGTCGGGCGGGACTTCAGTTCCGAGCTGATTTTCGGTGGCGCGGTGTTGGGCTCGGAAACACTGGTCGAGCGGTGTCCTGGATGTTCGGGATGATCATCGTGGCCCAAATTGCTGGGGTCGTGCAAGCCAATGTTGCCTCCCTCGCTGCGGGAGGAGACTCTCCAAGCCTCGCAATCTTGCGTTTCTCGTGGCTGATATTCATGTTGCCCCACTCTGTGGTGGCAGTGTCGCTTGCCACCGCCTATTTCACCAGAATGTCAACTCACGCGCGCGATGGCGACATTGTCGCGGTGAGGGCAGACTTCGTCGAATCTGTCTCCCGAATAGGGGTGTTCATGGTGCTTGCCACCGTGGGCCTGATTGTGGTGGCGCTTCCTTTCGCAAGGCAATTCGGGGGAACTGCAGAAGCCATGGAAGCGATGGGTTTGGTTATCGCACTCTATGCGCTAGGGCTGCTGGCCTTCAGTGTCCTTTTTGTGGTCCAGCGCGTTTTCTATGCTCTCGAGGACACAAGGACACCATTTTTCCTCCAGGTGCTCCAAGCCGCGGTGTTCATTGGTTTGGCTCTCACCGTGTCAATGCTTCCCACTGGTCAGATCGCATTCGGGCTCGCTGCATCAGCAAGCTTTGCTGGAACCTTGCAGACGGTGGTGGCTGTTGCGGTCTTGAGAAAAAAACTAGGCGGAATATCCCTCTTGCCCCTGGTCGCCAGATTCGGTGTTTTCTGGTTGGCGGCAATTCCCGCCTCGGCGGCTGGCGTAGGCGTGCTCGTGGGGCTAGCCGGACCCACTGTCTCTGGGTTGTGGAGCAACAGCGCTTTCTGGGCGGGCGCCGTCATGGTACTCATCACCGTGATGATGGTAAGCGTTTATATGGCAGTACTTCTCGTCGTACGGAATCAGCAAGCTGTCGACATCATCAGTCCAATCATCAGACGCCTGCCGTTCAGAAAGAGCAGGAATACTTCCACCTAGACTTGCGTTGCTACGGGTGAAGGAAAGCGAAAAACATGCGTGACGTTGTAATTATTGGCTCCGGTCCAGCTGGCTACACAGCAGCCATCTATGCGGCTCGAGCCAACATGTCACCGCTCGTGATCGCCTCGTCCGTAGAGTTCGGTGGGGACTTGATGAACACCACCGATGTCGACAACTTCTTGAGAGTTTTCATCGACAAGAGGGCTGCCTGAGACTTTGGCGATCTCATCGCTGATTGCTGAATCACAATCGTCTAGGAAGCCGCGTTGGAGAACTAAGAAACCTGTTTCGATTCCCATCCGGGCTGCGATGCCCGACCCCGCAGGGGTGCTCAATGGACTCTCCTCTTCTGCCGTTGCGAGTGAGAGAAGTCCACCCTTTGAGAAGGAGATACGCAACTCCTGACCCGCATCACACCTTCAGATTTCGCCCTAATCGCCATAAGAGGGAAAGATAGGGGCGTGAGCGTAGATAAGCCGAACTCGATTCAAGACCTCCACCTCTCTCAGCTCGTCGATTCCAATCCTGAGGAGACGGCTGAATGGCAGCAATCCCTTGAGGCGCTTATCAAGCATGCCGGCCCCCAGCGCGCTCGTTATTTGATGCTCTCTCTGCTTAAGCAGGCTCATGAGAAGAACATTGGACTTCCAAATCTTCGGGTAACGGATTACATGAACACGATCCCGCCCGAAAAAGAACCAGCTTTTCCAGGCGATGAATTCCTAGAGCGTCGTATCCGTGCCTATATCCGATGGAATGCAGCGATAATGGTTCATCGAGCGCAACGTCCAGGCGTTGGAGTTGGTGGACACATTTCTACCTTTGCTTCTTCTGCTGCATTGTATGAAGTTGGTTTCAACCATTTCTTCCGCGGCAAAGATCATCTTGGTGGTGGCGATCAAATCTTCTATCAGGGCCATGCATCACCTGGGATGTATGCGCGTGCGTTTCTGGAAGGAAGGCTTAGTGAACAGCAACTAGATGGTTTCCGTCAGGAACTATCAAATCCAGGTGGTGGACTTTCTTCATATCCGCATCCACGATTGATGCCAGATTTCTGGGAGTTCCCAACTGTTTCTATGGGACTCGGTCCAATCAACGCGATCTACCAGGCTCGCTTTAATCGCTATCTACATAACCGTGGAATTAAGGATACTTCTGATCAACGCGTCTGGGCATTCCTTGGTGATGGAGAGATGGATGAACCAGAATCAGTAAGCGCGCTAACCCTCGCCGCTCGTGAGAATTTAGATAATTTAACTTTCGTAGTGAACTGTAATTTGCAACGTCTTGATGGCCCAGTTCGTGGAAATGGAAAGATTATTCAAGAGCTCGAGGCTCTCTTTACCGGGGCTGGTTGGAATGTAATCAAGGTTATTTGGGGACGCGAGTGGGATCCGCTATTTGCAATGGATTCCGAGGGCGCCCTAGTTGATTTGATGAATACGACCCCAGATGGTGATTTCCAAACTTATAAGGCTGAGAGCGGAAAGTTCGTTCGCGATAATTTCTTTGGTCGTGATCCGAGAACTGCGGCGATGGTCTCTAATTGGAGCGATGACGATATTTGGAACCTTAAGCGTGGTGGCCATGATTATCAGAAGCTATTTGCTGCGTATAGGGCTGCTTCTGAGCATAAGGGCCGTCCAACGGTAATACTTGCAAAAACCATTAAGGGTTGGACTTTGGGATCGCACTTCGAAGGAAGAAATGCAACTCACCAGATGAAGAAGTTGAAGAAAGATGATCTGATTGCACTTCGCGATCGTCTCTATCTCGAAATCCCAGATGATAAGTTAGATGAGAAGTTGCCACCTTATTTCCACCCTGGCCAAGAGTCTGCCGAATTCAAGTACATGATGGATCGCCGCAATGAACTAGGTGGTTCGATTCCAAAGCGCCGAAGTCACTCACGACCTCTGCCGCAACCTGCAGAATCGCATTTTGATGTAGTTATGCGCGGCTCCGGCAACCAAGAAGTTGCTACCACAATGGCATTTGTGAGACTTCTTAAGGATCTTGCCAAAGATGAGGGAATTGGCGCTCGAATCGTTCCGATTATTCCCGATGAGGCCCGAACTTTCGGTATGGATTCACTCTTCCCAACGATGAAGATTTACTCACCGCATGGTCAGAAATACTTATCGGTAGATCGCGAACTTGTGCTGAGTTATAAGGAATCAACAACCGGTGTGATTCTCCATGAGGGAATTAATGAAGCTGGTTCAACGGCTTCATTTACCGCAGTTGGAACTTCATATTCGACCCATGATGAACCGATGATTCCGGTATATATCTTCTATTCGATGTTTGGATTCCAACGCACGGGAGATGCCTTCTGGGCCGCTGCCGATCAGATGGCTCGTGGTTTTGTCATGGGAGCAACTGCCGGGCGTACCACGTTAAATGGTGAAGGCCTTCAGCACGAAGATGGTCATTCTCAACTTCTAGCATCAACAAATCCAGCGGTAGTCTCTTATGACCCAGCATATGCATTCGAAGTTGGACACATTATTAAAGATGGACTTAGAAGGATGTATGGCGAAAATAGCGAAAACATCTTTTATTACCTGACTGTTTACAACGAGCCGTACTTGCAGCCAGAAGCACCCAAGAACCTTGATGTTGAGGGGCTTTTGAGAGGTATTTATCTCTACTCCCCCTCCGCGAAGAAGGGCAAGAAGAGGCGCCGAGCAAATATCTTGGCCTCCGGAATTGCAGTAAACGCAGCGTTAAAGGCACAGAAACTGCTCGCTGATGAGTGGGGCGTACAGGCGAATGTTTGGAGCGTTACTTCTTGGAATGAACTTCGACGTGATGGCCTTGAGGTTGATCGCCATAACCTCCTAAATCCAAAGAATAAGAAGCGCGCTTACATCACCACGAAGTTGGCTGATTATGATGGAAGCGTTCTTGCAGTAAGTGACTTCATGAGAACTGTGCAGGATCAAATTTCTCCTTGGGTCCCACAAGGCTTCACCTCACTCGGTACTGATGGTTTTGGATTATCCGACACCCGTGGCGCGCTCCGTCGCCATTTCAAGATTGATGCTGAATCGATAACAGTTGGCGTTCTTGCACAACTCGCCAATGAAGGAAAATTTTCGGTCGGGAAAGTACAAGAAGCAGTTGAGAAGTATCGACTTAACGATGTAACTGCTGCAGATCCAGGCAATACTGAAGGAACTGGATGATCGGTCGCTTTCCGATTCTTGATATCTCCCCCGTTACATACTTTGGGGGCGAGTTCATCGGCGCGAAAGCGATTCCAAATGAACGGTTGCCAATTGGGGCAACGATTATCCGCGAAGGCCATGACTCCTTCGAAGCTTTCGCAGTCCTAGTAGATCCAAAAGGTAAAGAAGTAACGCGCACTCCTATGCGCGAAATCTGGCCGAAGAGCGCACGGTACGAGGCATTTCTTACCCCAGACAAAGTCGGTAATTGGAGCTTCTTCATTGAAGTCACCGGAGAAAATCCCGGAGAGTTTAAGAAGGTACTTATTTCAAGAAGCGATCGCTACCCAATTAAAGTGGAACGAGAGCGCGCACTTGTTGGAAGTTGGTATGAATTCTTTCCAAGAAGTGAAGGCGCAACCAAGAAATCAGATGGAAGTATCACCCCTGGTGACTTGAAAAGCGCATCAAAGCGCATTCCCGCTATTGCTGCGATGGGCTTTGATGTTCTTTACATACCGCCAATCCATCCAATTGGGTATGCCCATCGAAAGGGCAAAAACAACTCACTAGTGGCCAGTTCAACCGATCCAGGTGTGCCTTGGGGTATCGGAAATAGCGCCGGTGGCCACGATGCAATTAATCCTGATTTAGGAACCATGAAGGATTTCGAAGAATTCATCAAAGTTGCCAAAAAGAACGATATTGAAGTTGCAATGGATCTAGCTTTGCAGTGCTCACCGGATCATCCATGGGTTAAGAGCAACCCTGAGTGGTTCACCAAGCGCGCTGATGGCTCGATAGCTTATGCGGAGAACCCGCCGAAGAAATATGAAGATATCTACCCGCTCAACTTTGATAATGATTACCCCGGCTTGTTTAAAGAGGTTTTGCGGATTGTAACTTTCTGGATCGAGAAGGGAATATCAATCTTCCGAGTCGATAATCCGCACACCAAACCAGTTCACTTTTGGCAAGAGCTAATTTCAGATGTAAATTCTAAGTACCCGGATGTGGTTTTCTTATCCGAAGCCTTTACTAATCCTCCGATGATGCACGCTCTCGGAAAAGCAGGATTCCAACAGTCCTATACCTACTTCACTTGGAGAGTCACAAAGCAGGAATTGACTGAATATGGACAGGAAGTTTCGCAACATACGAGCGCATTCTTCAGACCTAATTTTTGGGTCAATACCCCAGACATTCTTCCCTTCCACCTACAAAGCGGTAATCCTGCACTCTTTGCTCTCCGCGCAGTTCTTGCAGCAACCATGTCCCCTTCGTGGGGAATGTACGCCGGTTATGAACTATATGAGCATCTACCGATTGCCGAAGGTAAAGAGGAGTATCGCGATAGCGAGAAGTATGAGATCAAGGTACGGGATTGGGAGGGCGCTGCTAAGAAAGGTATAACTCTCGCGCCCTTTATCACACAACTAAATGAGATCCGCCGTAAGAATGTTGCGCTACAAAGATTAAGGAATCTCCACTTTCATCCCACCAATTCCGATCAAATAATCGCTTACTCAAAGCGCGATGGTGAGAACTTAGTTTTAGTTGTGGTCAATCTTGATGGCTTCCACGCCCAGGAGACCACTATTCATTGGGATTTATGGGCGCTCGGGGTAAGTAAAGAGAGCTTTGATGTTCTTGATCTTCTAGATAACAAGTCATATCACTGGGGCAAAGAGACTTACGTGAAGTTAGATCCAGCCCGGCCCATCGGAAAAGTCGCGCACATCTGTCGCGTAAAGCTTTGATGTTTGAAGCACTTCGTCGCCTCTTTGGGGCAAAATCTAGATTTCAATCACCTCCTGCTGGTTACTTAAATCCACATTCCACTTTAGGAGAGCTAGATCTATATCTGATTACCGAGGGTCGTCATGAGAAATTGTGGAGCGCCCTGGGGGCTCATGTCCGGCGCGATAAAGATGGTGCGCTAATCGGAACCGCATTCTCACTCTGGGCACCGAATGCAAGAACGGTGAGCTTGATTGGTGACCATAATTTCTGGGATCGAAAAACCAACCCGATGATTCCGCTTGGCGCAAATGGTCTATGGGAAATATTTATCCCAGATGTTGGCCCAGGACTTAAATATAAATTTGCAATTCAAGGTCGAGATGGCCGCTGGGTGGATCATGCCGATCCACTTGCCCGGCAAACTGAAATTCCACCTACAACCGCGTCGATTGTAAATGAATCAGATTTCACTTGGAGCGACAACGCTTGGCTTAACAATCGCGCTGGGTATCAACCTTGGCGCGCTCCAGTTTCAATATACGAAGTTCATTTGGGATCTTGGCGACCTGGACTGAACTACCGCGAATTAGCGATTGAGCTCGGTAAGTATGTAAAGGAGATGGGATTTACTCATGTTGAGTTCCTTCCTGTTACAGAGCATCCATATAGCCCCTCGTGGGGTTATCAAGTTAGCTCTTATTTTGCTCCGACTTCGCGATTCGGAACTCCTGATGATTTTCGTTTTCTAGTAGACCATCTACATAACCAAGGTATCGGCATACTTCTTGATTGGGTTCCCGCGCACTTTCCAAAGGATGAATGGGCGCTAGGAAGATTTGATGGAACGGCGCTTTATGAACATGAGGATCCCCGGTTAGGTGAGCATCCTGATTGGGGCACATACATCTTCAATTTTGGCCGCAATGAGGTGCGAAACTTCTTGGTTGCCAGCGCGCTTTACTGGCTAGATGAATTCCATATAGATGGTCTTCGGGTGGATGCGGTTGCCTCGATGTTATATCTCGACTATTCACGTAAAGAGGGCGAATGGCTTCCGAATGAACATGGCGGAAGAGAGAATTTAGCTGCAGTTCGTTTCTTGCAGGAAGCTACTGCAACCGCTTATAAGCAGTTCCCTGGAATCATGATGATTGCAGAGGAATCAACAGCTTGGGGTGGAGTAACAAAGCCAACATCCGAAAATGGCTTGGGTTTTGGTTTTAAATGGAATATGGGTTGGATGCATGACACTCTGCAGTACCTAAAACATGAGCCGGTACATCGCGTTTATCACCATAATGAGATTACCTTTTCAATTCTCTATGCATGGAGCGAGAACTTCTTATTGCCACTCTCTCATGATGAAGTTGTGCATGGCAAAGGCGCATTGGTTAATAAGTTTCCCGGCGATAGATGGCAGAAAGTAGCAACGCTTAGAGCCCTTTACGGATATATGTGGTCCCATCCCGGCAAGAAGTTGCTCTTTATGGGTTGTGAGTTCGCCCAAAATGATGAGTGGCGTGAATCCCAATCATTAGATTGGCACTTAATTCAATACGACGAACATCGTGGCGTCCAGCTTCTGCTCGCAGATTTGAATAAGTTATATCGCGAGAATAATTCGTTGTGGCAACGCGATATCTCTCCCGGAGGATTCCAATGGTTGATTGGCGATGATGCTTCCGGCAATACCCTTGCATTTGCGCGGTGGAGCGATGAAGGAATTCCACTAGTTTCAGTAACAAATTTCTCACCAGTTCCCCAAGAATCCTATTCACTTCCTTTGCCGGTGGCTGGTGAGTGGATTGAATTGCTAAATACTGATGCAACTAAGTACGGCGGCTCCGGAGTTGTAAATGAGCGAGTGGAGTGCCTTTCAAAACCCGATCGAGGTCTTGAATTCTCAGCGACGGTACGCGTTCCACCCCTTGGAACGGTCTGGTTTACCCTTAAGAGATAGTTACTTCTTAGGCTGGCTAGCGGCCGCTACAAAGAAGGCAACAAGAATTAGCGCCACTCCTGGGATTATCAGCGCGATTGGCAGCGATGCAATTCCCGCAACGACCGAGATGATAGAGCGCGCACCCAAAGTGAGTACCTGATTTACCGCTCCTAATTCAGCAATCGCAACTCCACCTGGTTTATCAGAACGCTCCGAGGCATAACCAAAGAAGAGTGGACCGACAAAAGAGATTCCGATACCACAGAGAAGAGAGCCGATACAGAATATGGCGTAGCCCAGATAAAGATTGGTCTCTTTAAGCTCTAGACCTAGGAAGAGACTTGTTAAGAAGATTACTCCGCCCATCACGACAAAAGGTTGGACCATTTCTTTATCACTTCTATTGCCCTTAATCCGGGAGTAAGTCAATCTTCCAATAATCATCGAACTCATAAAGAGAAAGTACGGAATCACTGCAAGAGATTTTGATACACCGAATTCCTGTCGCGCAAGAATTGTTGCCCAATCTCCCATCGCCATTTCTAGCAGAAGCGCGAACAAAAATCCTAGGCTCACTACCCAGTCAATTGAGAATGATCGCATCATCTTTCCAAAGGTGACAATTTCATCGTCTTCGGTAACTTCATTTCCAGATAAGAGGATTGGCTTTAAGCGATTGAAAGCGCGCAACTTTAGTAAGAGAACTATGGAGATGAGTGGATAGATATGCCAATTCAGTGAAACGTGGGAGGAAATTAGGAGAGCTATAAAAGCAGTGGCCACCGCACCAGCAGTCCAAAGTCCATGAAGCATTGGAATAACTTGTGATCCGCTTTCGGCCTGTCGATGCAAAGCTTGGGCATTTATTGAGATGTGGTAGGAAGCCCAGGCAAAGCCACAGATTATGTTGACGATTGTGTAGATAAGCGCGCTCTTGAGTTCGATGAGGATTCCGATAGTCACATAGGTCGCTACCGCGCTTGTGACACAGACTTTAAAGACTCCGAGTCGGTGGACAATATGGCCCATCGTTAGATGCGCACATAGCGCCCCTATCGAGCCGCTTATATTCACTAAACCAAAGATTGTTGTTGAGACATCGAGATTCTCTTTGATATCAGGCAGGCGCGGCGCCAGGCACATAACGCCGAGGCCAAAGAGGAAGAAGATTGCCTGGAGGTCGCGCCTTTCGCGGCCCTGGATGGGCCCACTCGGAGTTGGTGCCATCAGAAGAGCGCGCTAGCGAGCGCTTGCCTGGACTTAATTACATCTGGATCGCTTGGATCCACTAATTGGAAAAGTAAAAGGAGATGCTCTTTTGCTTTATTTTTATCATCACCGGACATTGTTTGGACTGCTTTCAACAACCTCTCAAATCCACTCTTATGTCTTCCGGTAGCAACTTCGACATCAGCTGCCATCAATTGATCTTGAAGTGATTCAGGTTTCTCATTTGCTGTTTTTATAGTCCGTTCGAAATCCAGAGTTGAAATTCTTAGCGCCAACTCACATTGGGCTAATCCAAGTTTGGCCATTGGTTCATTTGGTTGACGTTGTAGCCAATTCCGGTAAGCCATCGCAGCGCCTGAGTAATCACCTTTCTCTAACGCAGAAATTGCTGCAGCCTCTTCGGGCTCCATCTTTGGTTCAGGAATCTCCGGTACCTCGACTTTCATCCCCCGCTCTTTTGCAAGCTTGAAGACTTGTGCAATCAGTGCCCGTAACTGATCCTCGCGAGTGGGCACTTCGGGCAGCGGCAACATCTGTTCATCGATGAAGACAACCGCTGCAGGCAGACTCTGTATTCGAAGCGCTTGAATCAATTGTGGTTGAGTCTCGACATCGATAGCGCCAAATTTCCAACTTCCCTTATCTTCACTTGCGAGCTTGGCTAGTAGATCGCGAAGTTCAACTGTTGTTGGCGCGCGGTCGGTATAAGCAAATAAGAAGACGGGAAACTCTTTTGAAGCCTGCACAAAGTCAGTCATGAAATTTTCAACTGTGGCGGAGAGGAAATTCGCTTCTGGTGCACCCGGGGTCGGTTTCGGTTTGGTGAGCGAACTTAAATCAAAGGCTCTACCAAAATCTTTAGGTAGTTGGGGCATGCTCACGAGGGCATTCTCTCAAAATCTAGTAGCACTTATGACTTAACCGAGGCGCCGGAATCAGATCTGAAGGGCAGGACGTCGGCGATGTAATCCTCAGTAGCTCGCTCAAGGCCAACGTCATGACCGGCTTTTTCCCCTAGATACCAACGATGTTCTAGCACTTCATGGAAGAACTGGGCATCTTCTATTCGACCTTTCATGGACTCAGGAACAGAATTAACGACTTTCAGGAATACCTCATTTAGCCAGCGTTGAGCTGCCTGATGAATTTCTGGAGTCTTTGAAATCTCTCGAGAGCGGAAGCGCTCAAATGAGGCAAGGATGCGTTTGGCTTGCAGCTCTTCAACATCAAGTCCCATTAGCTCCTTGAGGCGATGAGAGTGATAGTTAGGCGCAACTAGCTTTGGGGTAAATTTCAAAGTTTCAGCATCGCCTTCGGCTTGTAGATCTACCTCTTCCACGGCGAAGCCAAGATCTTGAAGCGAGCGCATTGCTCGTTCGACTGCGTGACGATCATTAGAAGGAAGGAGTTGAGGTTCACTAAGCGCGCTCCAAATTCTTCTATAACGCTTGATTACTGATTCGCTCGCACGTACCGGATCCATTCCTGGGAAGAGAACACCGGAAAGTTTGAGATCTTCTAATTCAGCGGCAACATTGAATCGCACGATATCTAGATCATGTTCACGCTGGCCATCACTTAGCCGCTTTTGAAATTCACCAGTTTCTGCATCCACCAAATAAGCAACAAACCCATCTGCGTCCCGACGAAAGAGAGCATTAGAAAGTGAGCAATCACCCCACCAGAAACCAAGAAGATGTAAACGAACCAATAAGTAAGCAAGAGCGTTAGCCATATTAAAAACTTGGTGCTGGGTGACTGATCCACTTAAGAGAACTCGATAAGGTAGAGAAAAAGGCAGGAATCGGGTGACAATCGCACACGGAAGTTCACTTCCATCTCGAGCTGATCGGCCATCAACGACTGCGATTTGAGCCACCGACGGCGCGCCACGATGCCCCAATTCCCTTAGCGCTTCATACTCGCGATGCGCGAACTCAGGAACTGTCTCTTTTACAGCGTAGATTTCGCTATCGGGATCAGAAGTCGATCGAACTAACCGGACGATATGTCTTGAGATACCACGCTGGGCCGTAAGAGTTGGATCTTCGGGCCACTCTTCGAGCGGAATATCCCAAGGTAAGTTAGCAAGAGTCGCGATCTCCTCACCGATACCAGTGATTCGCAATTTAGGCTTTTTCGGCGAATTGGTGGCCGACTCAGTGGAGGACATAGTCGTAATTCTTTCAGGCTCTAGACTCCTCACATGGCTAGCAACAAGAGAGTCCCGAAGAATTCACAAAGCAGTGCTCCCAAGCACCTCGAAGTCGGTGAAGATTTTGGGAAAAAAGGTGACCCAATCAATCTTCAACATCCCTTCTACTTTGGCTTCCTAGCAACTGCGGGGGCTCTGGTGGCAATTGCCCTTCTTCAAGCTCTCCAATCTGCAACCCAAGTTTTTATATTGATAATCATCTCGCTTTTTTTGGCAATGGGATTAAATCCAGCCGTCTCAAGTCTTGAATTTAGGGTTCCTAAAAGAGGTTTGGCAGTTTCCGCCGTTGTCATCCTGGTTTTACTAATTGTCACCCTCGCGGCGTTGTTGGTGATTCCTCCTGTTTTGTCACAGGTAAATGACCTGATTGCTGGGGCGCCACAGCTAATAGACTCTCTGCGAAATAACAAGACTTTCCAAACCTTGGATGAGGATTACGGCTTAATCAAAACTCTTGAGGATAAGTTCCAAGATTGGTTCACTAATGGCGCATTGCTTTCTGGAGCATTCGGTGGAGTACTTGGAGTTGGTAGGACTGTTTTATCAGGCGCGTTCTCCGCTATTACAGTACTAATCCTAACTCTCTACTTCCTCTATTCACTTCCTTCGGTCACGAAGGTCTTCTATCGCCTCGCACCTGCTTCTCGGCGCGAACGAGTAACAAAGATAGGCGATGCAATTATCGCCCGCGTTGGCTCCTTTGTCGGTAGCCAAATATTGATTGCATTCTTCGCATCAATCTTCGTATTTTTCTTAGGGCTTCTCCTAGATCTTCCCTATGCCGCAGCTCTTGGCACATTAATCCTGTTTGTCGCACTTATTCCTTTGGTGGGCCATTTCATCGGCGGGACAATTGTTTCCCTCGTTGCGCTCACTCAATCCCCCACAAAAGGCTTACTTGCTCTCTTGCTATATACCCTCTACGTACAAATTGAGAACTATCTCATTACGCCTCGAGTCATGAAACGCAACCTTGCTATCCCAGGACTTGTAACAATTGTTGCCGCCCTTCTTGGTACATCCCTACTCGGTTTAGTAGGCGGAATTCTTGCGGTTCCAATCGCCGCCGCAATCTTGTTGATTATGGATGAGGTTGTATTCCCTAAAACTGATAATTCTTAACTCGAATTATCGAGTTTTGTCTACATTATCTTCCATCGCGGCAACATCTTCTTCGCGGGTTGGAATATGATCTGCGCTCTTTAGGTGACGCTTTCCACTTGAGATAATGAAATAACCCACGAAGAGCGCAACAGTTGTTGCAGCAAAACAAATACGGGGTGAGAAATGCTCAGCGATGTATCCTCCGGCAGCCGTTCCAATCGCAGCGGCTGTTCCCTCAATAGTCCACAACCATGCGATTGCTTGCACTGCAGTTCCTTTCGGGCGAACAGCTTCTGTTATCTCCCAATAAAAGACTTGCTGCGCACCACCGAAGAAGGCGAGAAAAGCTGTAACTAGCGCGATACTCCAATCCATATGGGTGAAGGCAAGTGGAATAGAGATAATTGCCCAGACCAGGTAATTGGCACGAAAGGCTCGCAGCGGCGAAATTTTGCGACTTATCGTTCCAGCTACTAATCCGCCGATTACATTGAAAACAGCCATAATCGAGAAGAAGAATCCAACTCGTTCTGGAACGCCTTCCAATGTACCGAATGCCGGCAAGCCGATATCAAAAGCGCCCCATCCAAGTCCCATGACTACACCTTCGACTGCGAGTAATTGAATGCCGCGGATCTGCCAAATTGCGGGCGCCTTCTCTTCTTTCCGTTCTGGACGCCATTGGCTTACCTGCCAGGTTCGAAGCAGAAAAAATCCTCCCATTAACATCAAGGCCGAACAGAATTGAAGCGCAATTGCTGGGTCTATCGAGAGCGAGAGCGTTGTTGCGATAACAGGAGCAAAGACTCCGACTGAATTCATTGTCGCTGTATCTAGCGCAAATGCGGTTCGGAGTTTTTCTGGTGGAACTGTGATCTTCCAAAGCGGTCGAACCGAGAGATTGATTGGAGGTGCAGTTAACCCAAGTAGTGTGGCTATAACCACCAATTCAGTTCTTCCAGATCCCAAACTCAAAACAAGTATTAGCGCCGCATATGAAGGTACAAGTACACGAAGCGGCCAAATCATTCCAAATCGATCAATTACTGCACCGCGAATACCAGCGGTCAAGGCTCCAGCTAAGCCATTTAATCCAGTTGCTAAACCCGCAATCGCAATTGAACCCGTCTCTTGTTGGACTTTGAAGTAGATGGAGAGCGAGATCATCCCATAGACGGTACGTGAAGGTAATGAAGCTACAAGCAATCGAAGTGCTCCGGGGGCTTTTACTACTTCCCTATATGTGGCAATACTTGCACGCATTTGCTGAATCCTACTTGTTGGATTTAATTAAAACTCCGTTGGAAGTGGGAGTCGCACCGGATTAACAATTCTTACTATTTCACTTAAGACAAGGTGCACAAATGGCTCACCAACCCATAGATGCTTTGCTTCAGGAACGGCAATTAGCTCCAACTGCCGAAGTGGAGCAAAACTTATTCGAGCTTGATCTGGCTTTAGATAGTCATCTAACTCTGGGATAAGCGCAATCACCGGTCGACCATCTTCGCTCCAAAATTGCAACTGCTCTTCCGTAGTTGTTCTTAGCGGTGGTGAGAGCAAAATCAAGCCTTTGACTCTCTTATCGGTTGCATGTTGCAGCGCAAGATCAGTTCCAAAAGACCATCCGACGACCCAGAGTTCTTTAATCTCTAATTCTTCGAAGCAGTAATTGATTGCAGCGTTTACATCTGCTCGCTCTGTTACTCCCCCACCAAACTCGCCCTCGCTTCTTCCATGATCACTTGAAGTCCCTCGGGTGTTGAATCTGACCACAGTGACATCTGCAAGTGCCGGGAGACGATTTGCTGCCTTCTTGAAGATGTGGCTATCCATCATCCCGCCATGAGTGGGAAGGGGGTGCAAACAGAGAATTGCACGGCTTCTATCGCCACTTAGTGGGGTTGCGACTTCGCCAACGAGTTTTAGTCCATCAGATGTGATTAAGGTTATGGTTTCCCGTTGAGCGGCAAGCACGGTACTTGGCCTGATGAGTTCTCCCATGTAGAAGAGTTTAGTCTTAGCCCATGGCCACTAAACCCAGCTCAGCGCGTAAAAAGAACTCCGCTACTTTTGAATCGATAAATCCTGCGACTGGAGAAGTTGTTGGAGTCTTTCCGGTTTTCACAAAGAGTGAAGTTGAAGATGTAGTGGCTCGCGCAAAGGATGCCGCCGAACGTTGGGCTAATTTGAGTTTTAGAGCGCGCAGTGTTGCGCTCCGAGATTGGGCCTCAATTCTCACTCGCGACATGAAAGAGGCGGCAGAGTTAATTCACCGGGAGACTGGAAAGCCATTGAGCGACGCAACTCTTGAGGTTGCACTCGCTATTGAACATATTGGTTGGGCTGGGAAATTTGCACCGCGTGTTCTTGGCCGACAATCTCGTCCTGCTGGAATATTGATGTTTAACATGGCTGCGCAAGTTCAGCGCGTTCCATTTGGAGTTGTGGGAGTAATCGGGCCTTGGAATTATCCAATATTCACCCCGGTGGGATCTATCGCTTACGCATTAGCTGCTGGTAATGCCGTGGTCTTTAAACCGAGTGAATACACCCCTGCTATCGGTGCATTCCTAGAAGAGAGTTGGAAGCGAATCGCTCCTTTTAAAGATATCTTCACGACGATTACTGGAGATAGCAGTACTGGCGCTGCACTAGCGGAGAGCACGGTCGACAAAATCTCATTTACCGGATCGACCAGAACGGCAAAGAAAGTTGCAGCCGCATGCGCGGTAAAAATGACGCCAGTGGTTTTGGAGTGCGGTGGTAAGGACGCAGTACTTGTTGATAAGGATGCCGATATTTCTAAAGCTGCCGAGATGACGCTCTGGCATGCGATGTCTAATGCCGGACAATCTTGTATCGGCGCAGAGCGCGTCTATGTACACCGCCAAGTCGCTGAGAAGTTCAAGACCGAGATCGTTGCCTTGGCTAAAGAAATAAAGCCGGGATTTGGTGATGGCGCCAAGTACGGTCCAGCAACGATGCCTTCCCAACTAAAGGTGATCAAGAGTCACTTAGATGATGCAGTTTCTAAGGGGGGAACTTTCTTATTAGGGGGTAAGGATGCGATTAAGGGCGGATATGTAGACCCAGTAATTCTCGCTGATGTTCCTGAAGATTCACTTGCAGTAACCGATGAGACCTTCGGCCCAACGCTAGTAATAAATACTGTCTCCAATATGGATGAAGCGGTTGACCTTGCTAACTCCACAAGTTATGGGCTTGGAGCGGCAGTCTGGTCGAAGAAGAACGGGAAGCGGATTGCATCGCTACTAAAGTGCGGAATGGTCTCAATCAACTCGGCCTTCTCTTTCGCAGCAATTGGCGCCGTTCCATTTGGTGGCGTGAAAGATAGCGGTTACGGGAGAATTCACGGCGCTGAAGGGCTTCTTGAATTTACTTATCCAAGAACTGTTGTAAAGCGCAGATTCCGGATTCCACTTGAATTCACTACTTTTGAGCGAAGTGAACGCGCTGATCGAATCTTGGTCAGGCTAGTTAAACTTTTGCACAAAAGGCGAATTCGATAACAGTCACTTAATAGCGCGGCGCGTTACGGGTCCGTTCAACATTTGGACGGCGATGGTCCCGTTTATTCCAACATGCAGAATGCCAGTGCCTACGTGAATCCACATCTCCTTCAATCCAAGCAACGATATGTGGTGTAGCCATGCGAATCAGTTGATCGCATCCTGGACAGCGATAAGGCTTCGTTGAACTTGAGCCAGTGATTTTTCTAACTCGATAGATTCCTTCATCATGCTCTTCAATTGTTTCGTGCGAAGCCGCGATATCACGCTCATCCTCGCCCCTATATTGGTTCGATTTATTAGAACCACGCTTCTTGGGATGGTTTCTCCGGGGACTCACAGGGAGATTCTTACCTATTTCGGGCAAGATTGAGCCATGCGGAAGCGCAGTATCGGAATCCTCACGCTCTCAATCGCTCTCTTCTTTTCAGCACTTCCCAGTTCGCCGGCCGCATCTGCGGCGAAGAAGAAACCAGTTCCAGCGACTTCACCCAAACCGGTCTGGCCACCAATAGGCTACAAAGAGATAGATGGTGTATTTGCAAAGGTGCCAAGTAGCGCTGAATTAGTTGGTCGTTTATCTGCCCGTAGATCGCTTCAGCGCTTTCTTAAGCAATGCGAAGAATTTGCCTGTGGCGCTGTCTTTGTTGCCGCAGAACGGGGATGTACCTGGTGGGAGGTGAATTCAACGCTTAAAAAAGTGAATCCAAATACGCTTACAAAAGATCGGATCGGCACGCTAGTTACCTATGCAAAGGGCACTGAATCACGCGAACAGGGGACCATCTTCTTGGTGAGTGAAGAACCCGTTGATTTGAGCGTATCGGTGAGCAACATTCGAGTGATCTGTCATCGCGAGAAAACCAATATCCCGAAGCCTCGAAATGTGTACAACCGAATTCCAGCGAGTGAGAACTAATGTTAGGCGGAGTAAATAACCAACTCTTCTTCCAATCTCTAGCAGGCTTTGCAGTAATGCTCGTCCTAATTGGACTTCTTAAATGGGCCTTTGCTCGAGGTAACTCAGTTGTATCGCGTCCACTTAGGATAGGTGATGAGGAGGAGTATGGACTTCTTCGAGTAGTTGCGAAACCTGGAAACCATATTGAAGGCGAGATGCTACGACAGAAACTTGCGGCAAATGGGATTAAAGCAACTTTGACTCAGACAAAACGTGGACCACGAGTAATGGTCTTCGAAAAAGAAGTTAAAGTAGCTGAGGCAATCCTAAGAAGCTAGCGGTTCTTGCTAGCGGTTTTTACCGGGAACCCAGAGCTGATCCCCCTCACTCCTATTTTCAAATCTTGCAAGTACGAAGAGGAGATCCGAAAGCCGGTTCAAATATTTAGCAGTCAACTTATTTACACCTTCTCCAAATGCATGGATTGCTTGCCAGGTGCGGCGCTCAGCCCGCCGGACCACAGTTCTTGCGACATGAAGATGAGCCGAAGCAGCAGTGCCAGAAGGTAGAACGAATGACTTAAGCGGTGATAGCTCCGCGTTGTACTTATCGATTTCTTTCTCTAGGTAATCGACTTGAGACTCAAGAACTCGGAGCGGTTCATATTGCGGTGAATCAACGACGGGGGTGCATAAATCAGCGCCAACATCAAAGAGATCGTTCTGTACTCGCACCAATAATTTGCGGACCTCATCAGAGAGATTTGGGACGGTGAGAACTACTCCGATATAGGAGTTAGCTTCATCTACGGTGGCATATGCCTCAAGGCGTGGATCATTTTTCGAGGTTCGGCTCATATCTCCAAGAGATGTGGTGCCATCATCGCCAGTTTTCGTATAAATCCGCGTCAAGTTGACCATGGGGTGAGCCTATTGGGTTCACTAACATGTGACCACTCGGATTGAATCTCAACCCCATTAGGGACCGTTAGAAATACTAAGAGAGCGAGGCGATGAATTGAGCGAGTTTCCGCTAGATCGCTTTCAGATTGTTGGCGGCTCTCCCCTAGTCGGTGAAGTAAATATCTCTGGGGCAAAGAATTCTATTTTGAAATTAATGGCTGTGACCTTGATGGCTCCCGGCAAGTACACGCTCCGCAATGTTCCCGATATCGCGGATGTTTCAATGATGGGCGAACTACTAACCAGTCTTGGGTGTTCAATCAATCATGGCATTGAAAAGAGCGAGATAGAGATAAGAGTTCCTGAAAATTTAGCCCACCGAGCTGATTACCAATATGTCAGAAAGTTACGGGCATCAATAAATGTTCTAGGACCACTTGTTGCCCGATTAGGTCGAGCCGAAGTTGCACTTCCCGGAGGCGATGCAATTGGTTCACGAGGTTTGGATTTCCACACTCGTGGCTTGATTGAGTTAGGAGCGCAAACGCGTAATGAACATGGTTACATAGTTGCTAGCGCTCCAAAAGGTCTTAGCGGTGCCCGAATTGAATTGGATTTTCCTAGCGTCGGTGCGACCGAGAACATCATGACTGCGGCTGTCCTGGCAAAAGGTGTAACGACTCTTGAGAATGCAGCGCGCGAACCAGATCTAGTGGATATTGGCAATTTCTTAAATGCAATGGGCGCAAAGATCGAAGGTCTGGGAACTCCGACGCTGACAATTACTGGAGTAAATGCGCTTAGCCCCGTTGATCACACCGCCATCCCCGATCGAATCGTTACCGGCACTTGGGCTTTCGCAGCCGCAATTACCCAAGGAGATATTGTAATTCGTGGTGCCAGACCAAGTGATCTTGAACTTCCCTTAGATAAATTGGTTTCAGCCGGCGCTGTTGTTACCTCTACTTCAGATGGCCTTCGAGTGAAAATGTCGCGTCGCCCCACATCAATCGACATCTCCACCCTGCCCTTTCCAGGCTTCCCCACCGACCTCCAGCCCTTTGCAATTACGCTCAATTCGATAGCCGATGGCACCGCTTTAGTTACTGAAAATGTCTTTGAAGGTCGATTTATGTTTGTAAATGAGTTACTACGCCTTGGCGCAAACATCCGAG
Organism: Candidatus Nanopelagicaceae bacterium; assembly: GCA_023254845.1. GTDB lineage: Bacteria > Actinomycetota > Actinomycetes > Nanopelagicales > Nanopelagicaceae > MAG-120802. The sequence goes on from JALRKE010000011.1 coordinate 20,407, forward strand.
TTGATGGCCATCATGCTTCAGTTACTGGCATAACCCGCCTCTCATCGGCTCCAGTTGTCGCATCAGATATTCGAGCTGGCGCTGGTCTTGTACTAGCCGGTTTAGTTGCTGATGGAATTACTTTTGTGGAGGGCGCTTATCACGTTGATCGGGGTTATCCGAAATTCGCTGAACAACTAAGGGCGCTCGGCGCTGATGTTACAAGAGTTGATTAGTTAAGAATTTAACCAACAGTAACTTCAAATATCTTCTCGGCCTTAACTTTCACATTGATTCGATCAGATCGGTAATCCAGCGTTACCGGGAAATCTTCTCCATCGCGTTGAACTACGCGATAACCCCAGCTATTTAATAGAGCACAAATCTCGCCCGCGCGTTCACTCAATCCAACCAGTTGGTTAGCGTGCTTCTCACTGATCTCCATCTCATCGCTGATCTTTTTTGGACAAGAGCCGATAAAATCACTTATCTGCATAACTTCCCCGCGAACTTCTTTGCTTCCAACGGCCACTAGCGCCGAGGCTCTGGCACGGGAACGCATCTCCACGGTGTAGATACCGCTCTCACCGGAGCGATTCGTTCGCGACAAGAAGAGATAATTCTGCTTTCCGTAAGGTTCATAGAACTTTGTTCGTTCATTAATCTTTAACTTGAATTTCTTTCCGTTCGGTGAGGTTACTGTGACTACTGGTAACTTCGAATTCTTAAGAGCGTTTTCTGGGCGGCGATCTAGTATCAAATACTCAAGCTTCAAGGCTTCACCTTCACCAAGGGCAAAGCGAAAATATCTGCGCTCACCCGACTTGGCGAAGTTGGCCGTTACTGCAAAAGAGATATCTCCATCGACGAGAACTGGGCTAGTATCAATTCGAGCCGATTCAGCCTTCAGCGAGACCGGTTGGTGGGCTGCTGCTGGAATAGCGCTACTCGCCAACAAGGCGAGTGTAAAAAAGAGCGCTTTAAAGGGCGCTTGCTTCACCAAGGATCGAAACACGATTGTTCGCTACGGAGAGAAAACCACCGCTTACTTGGAATTCCTCTTCGCCACCTTCGACGTTTTTGATAACGACTTTTCCATCGACAAGTACGCCAAGAAGCGGGGCATGATCAGGAAGAATTCCTAGATCACCTTCTAGGGTGCGCGCCGATACCATCTTTGCTTTACCCGAGAAGATCCGCGCTTCTGGCGTTACGAATTCGACTGTTAGTACGTTATCGCTCATCAGATTTAGCTCTTCGCCAATTCTGCTGCCTTACGTTCAACATCATCTAGGCCACCGCACATGAAGAATGCCTGCTCTGGCACATGGTCGTAATCGCCATTTGCAAGCGCATCGAAGGCTGAGATCGTTTCGGTAAGTGGAACGAATGATCCATCGATTCCGGTGAATACCTTTGCAACGAAGGTGTTCTGGGAGAGGAAACGCTGGATACGGCGGGCGCGACCGACGAGGATGCGATCCTCTTCGGAAAGCTCATCGATACCAAGAATTGCAATAATGTCTTGGAGATCCTTGTAACGCTGCAAGATCTGCTTGACGCGGTTTGCAACCCGGAAGTGATTCTCACCGATATAACGCGGATCCAAGATACGCGAAGTTGAATCAAGTGGATCCACCGCAGGATAGATACCCAACTCAGAGATAGGACGCGAGAGAACCGTGGTCGCATCAAGGTGGGCGAAGGTTGTATGCGGAGCAGGGTCGGTGATGTCATCGGCAGGAACATAAATCGCC
>JALRKE010000120.1 GCA_023254845.1 Candidatus Nanopelagicaceae bacterium
AGATTTTTCTCATCGGCACGATCGAGCTGCCAGAAACCAAGCCTGATAAAGAGGCAGAAGAACAAAAAGAAGATTAATGATGGAATTAATTTAAAATTAAACGTATACTTTGACGACAATTTTTATTCCCCAGATGGATAGCTAGCAATGTTTAAAGCCCTAATTGTTATCTTACTTATCATTATTTTATTATCACTGACAAAGGGATTACATTTCCTCATTAAAGATGATGATCAATCCAATAAGATGGTTAAATCATTAACCATACGCATTGTTTTATCCATCGTCCTATTTGTTTTACTTCTAGTTGGATACTCACTGGGCTGGATTGTTCCAAATCATGCATAAAAAAATACCACCTTTCGGTGGTATTTTTTTAATGGAATTAAACCCAGTATACGAATATGAAGAGTCCTAACCAGACCACATCCACAAAGTGCCAATACCAAGCAACCGCCTCAAAGGCAAAGTGATCTTTATTAGAAAAGTGACCTTTCAAGCATCTTAAAAGGATGATTAAAAGCATCACAGCGCCCATCGTTACATGGAAGCCATGGAAACCCGTTAACATATAAAAGGTTGATCCATAGATACCTGAATTTAATGTAAGGTTAAGTTCACCCATGGCGTGTGCATACTCTTCAGCTTGTAAGAAAACAAAAATAAATCCTAAAGCCACAGTTGCGAATAACCAAAATGAAAGTTTTGCACGCTCAGCATTTTTCAATGCCCAATGAGCAAATGTCACAGTTAGACCACTGGTTAAAAGTATAGCTGTGTTCACAGCTGGAACACCCCAAGCAGGAATCACGTCACTGTGTTGCGTGAACTTACTTGGGTCAGGCATCACATTCATAGGCCATGACGCTTGGAAACTGCTCCATAAAAATTCATGCGTACCGTTGATACCACCGTTACCTTCACCACCCAACCATGGAATTGAAAAAACACGAGCATAATAGAGAGCGCCAAAGAAGGCAGCAAAGAACATCACCTCAGAGAAGATGAACCATCC
>JALRKE010000121.1 GCA_023254845.1 Candidatus Nanopelagicaceae bacterium
GTAATTAAACGTTGTACCGGGCTCGGCGACCTTGGGCAAGTTAGCAAGGTACTGCACCAAATCGATGCCATTCAGTGCGCCGGCCAAGGCCACGTCTGATTTGGGGTCCGCATAATCTTCATTCCAAGCAACACCTGAGGCCATGTGCAGTACATCCTTAATGCGAACATCTCCATAAGAGGTGCCTTTCAGGCGCGGCAAGTAGTCGGCAACTTTTTCATCGACACTTTCGATATAGCCGTCTTTGACCGCTGCGCCAATCAGCATAGAGGTCAGGGACTTAGTCACCGAAAACGAGACCCAGCGGGTTTCTTCGGTATGGCCGGGTGAATAGTGCTCTAACTTAATGTCATCGCCTTGCACCACAATAATTCCACGGGTCGCCGTGCGCGCGTAAAAATCTTGTAACGAATATTGTTTGCCGTCCACCTCATAGCGTAATTCAGCAAAATCTTGATAAGCCTTGTTAAGGACTTTTACGGAGTTACCGGTCGATACCGTACGATTTGGAAAAGCACCTCGAATATTACCGAACACTTTTTCTCGAACGTCCTGCGGTAAAAATAGTACGTTGGTGGTATCAGCCTCGACGCCTTGTGCGACCGCAGACGATGATGCAAACGCGAGGGGCGCAATAATGGCTAAGGCAGACACGGAAAATGCTTTAAATAGGCGCATAGTGTTCTCGTATTTTGTATGATCGGGCTCCCAATCTAATACTCGTCCATAATTCACGCAAGCATCAAACGTCACGCCCGGCCTTGCGTCACATTTAGCTCAGAGATCCGGCTGTACCAGCGACAGAACAACAAATACAACCACCCCAAAGCGATCGTCGATGCCGGCACAGCTTTTACGTGTTAGGCGCTGACGACTGTACAAACAATCCGGGGCTTGCATTTGGCACCAAAGTCCCATGATCCACGACCAATTGGCCATTCACTAAAACAAAACGCATACCCAGCGATCTTTGATCAGGGTTTTCGTAGGTCGCTTGGTCCTGAACA
>JALRKE010000122.1 GCA_023254845.1 Candidatus Nanopelagicaceae bacterium
CATCACCAAGACCTATGGACGCGTACACGCGCTCGATGATGTGTCGCTTGAGGTGCGCAGCGGAGAGTTCCTCACGCTGCTTGGTCCGTCCGGGTCGGGCAAGACAACGCTTTTGATGGTGCTCGCGGGGTTCACGCGGCCCGATTGCGGAAGCCTGAAATTCGGTGACCGCGAAGTGATCCGTACCCCCCCGCATCTGCGCGATGTCGGCATGACCTTTCAAAGCTATGCCCTGTTTCCGCACATGACCGTGGCGGGCAACGTCGGTTACCCTCTGCGGCTGCGCAAGGTGCCCAAAGCTGAGATTGTCAAACGGGTAGAGGCGGCGCTGGAAACGGTACAGTTGGGTGGGTTCGGAGATCGCCGCATCGATCAACTATCCGGTGGACAGCGTCAGCGCGTTGCCGTCGCCCGCGCCATTGTCTTTGAACCCCGAATCCTGCTGATGGACGAACCGCTGTCCGCGCTCGACAAGAAGTTGCGCGACCAGATGCAGATTGAATTGCGACACCTGCACGAAAAGCTTGGGATGACCACGGTATACGTCACGCATGACCAACGCGAGGCGTTGACCATGTCGGACCGGATCGCCGTGGTGAACCACGGTCGGATCATGCAACTTGCGACCCCGCGCGACCTGTATGAGCGTCCTGCCAACCGGTTTGTTGCCGATTTCATCGGCGAATCCACCTTTCTGCCGGTATCCCGAAGCGGCAAGGACGTGCTTTACGACGGGCAGCGGTTGCTCTGTGAGGTTCCCCAGATTGAAACCGACAATCTCTTGTTGATGGTCCGTCCCGAACGGGTGGTTCTGTCACGGGAAGGTCCGCGCGAAGGCGTCAACAATTTCGCCGCAACTGCAACCGAGGTCGTCTATCAGGGCGACAGTTTCCTACTTCATGCAGATTTGCCCGGCGGTGGACAGATGGTGCTGCGTGGTGCGATGCGCGGAGCAA
>JALRKE010000123.1 GCA_023254845.1 Candidatus Nanopelagicaceae bacterium
AATATGGAGTGCGCATCAACGCTGACCTGGTTCAGGATGTGCGTTGCGCCGGAGTAAACGATAGACGAAGCATCAATCCATGGGTGTATTTTCCGCTTTGGGGCGCAACAGACCACCCCGCTGTAGCAAACATGAATGCGGTCAAGGGCGAGTTCAGCTCGACCTTGGATACGGTTGAGGCTGCAGGCATCAAGAAAACTCCGCTGCTGCTGAGCTCCTCGAATGCACGTTCGATGGCAGCCCCGCATACAGTGAGCCTGGAAATGCTGTACAACCGTCCGGACCCCCGTGCCTTCACCCAACGCAATTTGATGCCGGCAGTGCTTTTGGAAGGAAGTTTTGAGAGTGCCTACGCGAACAGATTGGCCCCTAAGGCTGGAGTGGGATTGCCACAGCTCAAAAAGAGTCCTCAAACCGCAATGGCGGTCTTTAGTGATGGTGATTTCATCCGCAACCAAGTGAATTTGATCAACCCAGAAATACCGCGGGGGCAGCCGCTCCCTCTAGGCTACGACCAGTATACGGGCATTCAATACGGCAATGATGATTTGGTGCTCAATACCGTGGATTATATGTTGGACGATATCGGTCTAATGCAAACCCGCACGCGCGATGTGAAATTGCGCTTGCTGGACGGAGAAAAGATTGTGGCGGAAGCCAATTATTGGAAGTTTTTGAATGTGGCCTTGCCGGAATTGGTCCTAGCACTGGCTGCGCTCATCTTCTTCCTACAACGAAAAAGACGCTATGCACGCAGGTAAACTCCTACTTCTATCCACAGCTTTGTGGGGCCTTATGGCTTGTCAAAACAACTCTAGCGACGGCCTAGAAGCGCTTAAGGCGCAATACGATTTTGCCGTGGCCGATGCGTCGCAGATCACCAAAGTGGTCATCAGCGACAAGCAGCCGAGCACGGTG
>JALRKE010000124.1 GCA_023254845.1 Candidatus Nanopelagicaceae bacterium
TGTGATTCTGTAGAATCTTGCAGTATTTTGTCCTGTTGGTAATGCTTCGAATTGACCGTATTGTCTAATGGAGGTTGCGGTTTTAGATCCGATTTGAATTGAGACGTTTGCACGTTGTTTTACACCTGGAATAGTTCCTGATGTAGATACGGCTTCCTCAACACTTCCGTTTGCAGTAACTCTGCCTTCGGTAGTGTGATTCTCGATCCAACCCTCTTTGTCGATAACTAAGCGACCATATCCGTTTTCAAATACTTTATCCAAGAATTTTCTTGCGGAGTCATCATCAAATTGCTCTTCAACGTAACCTTGATTACTTGATTCTGCAACTTCTGATTTTGGTTGCCATGCATCTTTGACAGTTTCAATAACTGCTTTAAGAGTGTCCTCGTTTGATTTCTCAATACGTTCTGCGACCTTTTCAGTAGCAACTTCTTCTTTTGCTTCTTCTTTTGGAGCTGGTGCTTCAACTTCTGGAGCAACTTCAGTTTTTGCTTCTGCTTTACCTACTTCTACTTCGCCATCGGTTTCGATAGTGACTTTGACTTTTTCCTCTACTTTATTGTCTAAAGTTTCGTTTGTCATGTGATCTTGATTTGAAGTGTTTTGTATATTGGAAGTATTATCTGGAATTGGTTCTGGTGTTGGAGGTGTTGGAATTGTAGCAGGTGCAGGAGGCTGTATTAGTCTCATAAATGATGCTTCTAGTGATGTTAGTAATCCTATTGCTTTACGTTCTATTTCTTCAGGATCTAAGTCAGGGTTTTGGTTTTTTAGACCATCTGCTAATTCCTGTTTTAATCTGCTAGGATCAATGAATCCACCAAAACTTGATGGTCTATCATCTTCAAATATTGTAATAGATTCTACTACGTGTAATGTAGATTCTGGTATTCCTGGTGTTCTAACT
>JALRKE010000125.1 GCA_023254845.1 Candidatus Nanopelagicaceae bacterium
TGTTGTGTTTTCGTGGCGGCAAATCGTTCGGCGCACAGGCGGCAGTTTGATAATTCATCAAAGACGGAATTGGGCATACCCCAAGGATAGGTCGTTGTGCAGGACATGCAAAACAATTGTTGACGCAGGCCTATATTTCGATAATTTTAGAAATATGAAAATATTTGACGACTCCACGCTCACGCTCGAGGTTGCCGCATCCACATTTGCGGCACTTGGGTCTGAACAACGTTTGCACGTTCTGCGCACTTTGGTGCGTGCAGGACCGAACGGTTTGCCAATTGGCATCTTGGGTGATCGCTGTGGTGTGACGGGATCAACCCTAACCCATCATGTCAAAATCCTAAATCAGGCGGGTCTGGTCACGCAGACAAAGCAAGGGCGATCCATAATTTGTGCGGCGGTCGCCTATGATCAAATCGAAACACTTTCACAATTTTTGATGACAGAATGCTGCGCTGATTGTGATTCAACATGCGAGCATGAATGCCATGACTGACCTAAGCCAATCGACACGCCAATTCCCAAAAATTGACGGCGCATTCACGGCAATCATTGTGATTTATGTCTGCGTCGCGCTGTTCCTCCCTGCTGAATTTGGGGCAACCTTGGGGTTCACAGTAAATGCAATGACCAGTACCGCGCCATTTATCATCTTTGCGGTGCTTGCGGTTGCCTACCTTAAGGCGACAGGCGCGGAAACGTTGTTGGCGCGTGCGTTTGAGGGGGCGCAAACCCGCATGATCGTTTTGGCCGCGCTGCTGGGTGGATTATCCCCCTTTTGTTCGTGCGAGGTGATCCCGTTTATTGCGGCACTCTTAGCCGTTGGCGCCCCACTTGGCGCGGTGATGGCGTTTTGGCTATCCTCCCCGTTGATGGACCCTGCGATGTTCGCCATAAC
>JALRKE010000126.1 GCA_023254845.1 Candidatus Nanopelagicaceae bacterium
GGATGCTGATACTTTGGAATTTTTTCCAAACTTGGGTCCTAAAGTCGATGGCTACAGCAGGGTTGTTCCTTATCCTTACCAAAGTAAGGGCTACTTTCTCTATCAAAATCAGCGCTGGGATTCTTTGACCGTATCATTGGATGAGCGCGCGGAAGATCAGATTTGGTTGCAGGATTCATGGAATTGGACCCAAAGGGAAAATTCAGCTATCGGTGGACTTAGTTATAATTCTTTGGAACCATTTGAGCAATCGGGCTTAGACGGTTGGCATAGATTTTCCAGGAGCTATTTACAGATGCCTGGTGGATTCCGTTCATCATCTCCGCGCTCGGATTTGAGATTACTCACGGGTATTGGTGGCGGCCAAGTATTTGGAATTACAGCACTCGCGCCTGTGGATTCAGCCAAGCAGTTGTACGTAGATTACTTACGTAACAATACCTTGGGGCTATATCGTAATGAAGGTACGGATGGCCATGAGTTGCAATTTTCTTTGAGGCAATTGGATTCATATAATATGTTGACAGAATCGAAATTGGAGGTGGGGTATTTCAATTCGAGATCAGGTCAGAATGGAGGATTGTTTAATCCGACGCTATTCGAAAGTAATGTACCAACGTTAAGACGCAATTACGCTATTAGCGATGCTGTAGGTACGCTCTTTGAAGAAGATTTAAATGTTAAGTATTGGACAAAACGTGATCTAAGTAATAGCCAGGACTTACTTTCTAGTATTTCTTTCAATTCAAGAAGCTGGGCTGTAAATAATTCAAATTCAGCATCAGAATACTTTTGGGACAGCACGGGAACCGCACCTATGCTGGAACAACGTACTTTGCGATACTCTGATTCTTTGAGGTTGACCAGGGCCCAAGTGGAATTGGATTATGTTAGATTTTAT
>JALRKE010000127.1 GCA_023254845.1 Candidatus Nanopelagicaceae bacterium
CCAAAGCTTTGACATATTGTATCTCCTTAACCAGCGATAAGCCTGTAAACGCTAGCCCTGCCAATCCCAAGCTGTCGAGCTATTTCTGATGCCCCGACTCCAGAGGCATAAAGAGACTTAACCTTATCCACGTCTATGCTTGCCTTGCGTCCAGCGTACACGCCACGCTCTTTTGCTCGTGCAATCCCCTCACGCTGCCTTTCTCTGATTATGCTACGTTCAAACTCAGCAAATGCTCCCATCAGATGTAGCTGCAGCTTAGCAAATGGATCAGCTTGTGCGCTGGGCTTAAAGGTAAGCTTCTCTTTGAGGAACGTGATAGTAGCGTCCTTGTCGTTAATCTGTTCAATGATGCTTTGAAGGTCACGCAGGTCACGGGCCAAGCGATCAATACTATGGACATGGACTTCATCACCTTCACGTATGTAGTCTAGCATTCTGTTTAGCTCTGGCCTGTCACGCTTTGCACCTGTGATCTTCTCTTCAAACACCTTGTCACAGCCCTCAAGCTCCTGCCTGTCTAGGCTCTGTGAAGTAGATGAAACTCTACGATAACCAACAACCGCCATGATCGTTTCCTGTCTTGTTTGACTCTAGAGTCATTGAATCATGGCAGGAATCCCATTGCAAGACATTTATATAAGACGCAGATACTGTCTCATTCAGTCTGCACTAAGATGTGTAGTGAAATAAGACAGGTTACCGTTAAACAAATGCAAAAAGACGTCGTTCTTAGCTTTATGACACAAGAAGAACGCAACATAATCATATCAGTGTGGAACGACATGGTTCTGCGGGGAAGGCTAGAGGATGATCCTTACAGCCTCAGTCAAGATGAACTGACATCGTTACAGAGCAATGATCGCCTAAATGAACGTATCGACTCCTTGTCAAGAA
>JALRKE010000128.1 GCA_023254845.1 Candidatus Nanopelagicaceae bacterium
CTTTTGGCTGCTGCCAATTTGCAATTCGCACAGTCCTTTATATCAAACGCGTCGTTGCTTTGAACTATTTGTAACGTATTCTCTGGCATTTAACCGATCACTAGCTGTTTGAAACCAGCTTAATGATCGGATAGATGAAATCACTGCGTATTTTTGAACGCTCTTTTTGTATAGTAACCGTATTTTTTTAACATGTTATCAACAAGATAAGCTATATTTTGGTTCTGAGTTCTAAGCCTAGATAAGCCAGAAAATTGGAGAGCGTCTTGGAAGTTTTCTATTTCTCGACAGGCTTTTGCAATGGCGTCTAGCGCAGTAAAAGTTACTTTTCCTTTGACGTCGTTTGCGCGACTGAAATTTATCTTGAAAGTTCTTGAAATTACCTCTGCAAGCATCAAAAAGACAAAGTCGCGGGAGTTAGTGGTTTTTTTCTTCTTCGGCTTTTGTATTCTGCCAAGTGTAAAATCAATACAGAACCCAGCAACAAGGTGTGGTACGCCTGTTTCAGCGTTCCAGTCATCTTCTATGAAGTCCAGAAATAGGTCCCAACAGTCTGCATCCTCCAGTGCTGCATTAATGAACTGTTGTATTTGTTTATCTGAAAGAGCGGTAAGCGTTGACTTGTTCTCTAATCCGAGGGACTTCATCAGCTCTGATTGCTTGAAGGGGATGGGTTTGATTTTTCCTGTCTCTGGGTCAATCAGATGAGTAAGTTTTTTTATAGCAAATGAGATTATCTCATTGCGCTTAACTTCATCCATGTAGCATCTCCTTCTTTAAGTACTCTCCCCACCAATCCATAACCTCCCTCCGTCGCTCCACATGCTTAGCCATCTGATAGTGACGGATAACACCTGAGCGTGTGGCAGACTGCTTATGGTTAAGAAGTCCA
>JALRKE010000129.1 GCA_023254845.1 Candidatus Nanopelagicaceae bacterium
ATGAATCGATGAGCGTCCCATTTTTCATCACAATCTCGGGCACGATCACAGCCGCCATTGCGGCCACAGGCGCGTAATGCAGCCCGCGCTGAAACCACTCAGGGATGGCTATTTTCTCTTCTGACCACATGAAGAAAGAGCGCGTCAAAACCGTGATCCCAGTCAGGCCCAAAATAGCTAACAGCGTCCACCCGTCGGTTTGGTTAACGACTTGCATCGCTTCAGACATGTGCAGGGCTCCGTGAGCGGTCGAGCAACAGGCTGATAATTACCGCAGCCGAGACACCAACCAAAATATTCAGTTTCATCGGCAGGGCGTAAGTGGCCACTGCAGCCGCACCCGCCAGCATCGCCGCAACGGCACGCAAACGCGTCGTGACCAACGAGCACGAAATCCCCATGAGCGCCAAAATGCCCGCAAAGCTCAGGCCCCATGACAACGGGATAATGCTGGCCAACGCAATCCCAATGAAACTCGTCGTCATCCATGTGGCCCAGTTCACAAATCCAAGCGCCGACCAATAGATATCCATACCGCGAATGTCTTCAGCCGCCGTCGGAACCGTTTTGTACTTCTTAATGAAAACCACGTACGACAAATCAGTCAACAGATAGGCGTAAGTGATGCGCTTGGGTAATTTAAACGGCATGAAGAACGGCCGCACATGCGCACTAAAAACGGCGAACCGCAGGTTGACACACAATGCGGTGAGCCAAATCACCCACAGTGGCGCACCTGAAATAATCAACGGCATGGCTGCCAATTGCGAGCTGCCAGCAAACACCATCAAGGTCATGGCGCTGACCTCGACCAAACTCATCCCTGAGTTCGCGAGCGCCACACCCGTGGTGATACCCCAAGCGCCAATGCCGGGCGATGCGGGCAACATAT
>JALRKE010000012.1 GCA_023254845.1 Candidatus Nanopelagicaceae bacterium
ATTGAATTTGTTCCACAATCAATTGCTGCAACGCGACTCATGTTGCTTAACTCTCCTTAGCTCTAGGCTCTAGATTTCTGGGCTCTAGATTTCTGGGCTCTAGATTTCGACGTTCCAGACAATTACCGTTATCCCACCATTGCCCAATTCTCGCCAGCGTTTGATCGCCAAGTGGATTTACGCCAGGACCAGCGGCTAGTGAGTGGGCAACAAGTGAATGAAGGCACTTAACTCGATCTGGCATTCCGCCCGCAGATATTCCAGCAACTTCCGGAACATCGATGCCAAGCGCAGTTCTCGCAGCGATGTAATCATCATGGGCTGCGTGATACTCCCCGGCAAGTTCTGCATCATCCTTCAAGCGTTGATTCATCTCATCCATGAGATTTGAGTTTTCTAGCGTTGAAATCTCCGAAGTGAGATTGGGACAAGTGGCGTAATAGAAAGTTGGGAAAGGAGTCCCATCACTTAAACGCGGTGGCGTCTCTACCACCGCGGGATTTCCACAGGGACACCTAAATGCGATGCGATGAACATCTCTAGGGCGACGACCTAATTGGACTTCAAGTGCATCTAAATCAGATTGATCTGGTTTCTCTCTCATTTTTGCCCGTACCTGTTACGGATTTGCGCTACCGACGCCGACTGAAGTTATAGAGGAGATAATCCGCGAGTACCAAGGCACTCCAAGTGGAAAGTCTTCATTGATTGGAGCTGCGCCCTCAGATGTATTTGATGCTTTATTCCCAGCGCCCAAAATTATGTATTGACGTTCGCCAGGAAGCACAAAATGAAGCCTGGTTCTTGCTTGGGAGCGGACATAATCAGGATCACGCCAACGCTCCAACTCAGCGCGCGCCTCAAGAAGCTTTGCTCGATTAGAAGCAACGCTGGCTTCTAGAGCACTAATCTGGGCGCGTTGAGCGAAATAATGTTGAGTGGGAGGGGCCAGAGTTACTGCGATAGCGAAGAGAACGATGAAGAGAATCAATAATCGAGTTGAGATTCCACGTCTCTCTGCAAAATCACTAAAGGCGCCGCGAAGCGAGAGCCTTCGCCTCATCGGTAACCTCCTAAGCTTTAAATCTAGCCCTTAAATCTTGGGAATGCGCCACGCCCGGCATACTTCGCCTGAGCGCCAAGTTCTTCTTCGATTCTTAGAAGTTGATTGTATTTTGCAACGCGTTCACTTCGCGCAGGTGCGCCAGTCTTGATCTGGCCGCACTCTGCAGCAACTGCAAGATCGGCGATTGTTGTATCTTCCGTTTCACCGGAACGATGACTCATCATCGAGCGATACCCGGCCTTATGGGCCATCGATACTGCATCAAGGGTTTCGGTAAGCGTGCCGATCTGATTTACCTTTACAAGAAGGGCGTTAGCCGTCTTTGCCTCTATTCCTCGAGCTAATCTAATTGGATTTGTTACAAATAGATCATCGCCCACTAATTGGACTCGCTCGCCAAGGACTTTAGTGATTTCGCCCCAACCTTCCCAATCATCCTCAGATAGTGGATCTTCGATTGAGACGAGTGGATATGTATCAACTAAGCCCTTGTAATAGGCGATCATCTCGGTTGCGCTAAGGGATGCACCTTCAAAATTATATTTTCCATTCTCATAAAACTCAGTTGCTGCTACGTCCATAGCAAGGGCGATCTCGCTGCCTAACTTGTATCCAGACTTCTCAATAGCCTCGACGATGAGATCAAGAGCTGCGCGATTGCTATCTAAGTTAGGTGCAAAACCACCTTCATCTCCGATACTTGTGGCCAGACCGCGCTTCTTTAAGACTGATTTCAAGCTCTGGTAAATCTCTGCGCCCCAGCGGAGCGCTTCTTTGAAGTTTGATGCACCAATTGGCGCGATCATGAACTCTTGAATATCAACATTGGTGTCAGCATGAGCGCCACCATTTAAAATATTCATCATCGGCACCGGAAGAAGTACCGCTTTATCGCCACCAATAAATGAATAGAAATTCTCACCTTTAGAGTTAGCAGCCGCTTTTGCAACAGCAAGGGAAACGCCGAGAATCGCATTTGCGCCCAGCTTGGACTTATTTGGCGTCCCATCAAGTGCCAACATGACTTCATCGATGGCGCGTTGGCTAAAGGGATCGCTTCCAATCAACTTTGGGGCAATCGCTCCTTCGATATTGGCGATCGCCTTCGCAACGCCTTTACCCAGAAAGCGCGAGCCTCCATCGCGTAATTCGACCGCTTCAAAAGCTCCGGTAGATGCACCGCTTGGAACAGCGGCTCTAGCAAATGCGCCATCGCTTAGTGACACATCAACTTCAACAGTTGGATTACCACGAGAGTCGAGTATCTCTCGCGCTTTGATTGCTCGTATCAGGATTGGATTATTCATAGCCACGGGCGCGGAGTCTATCGGGCTTCTTTGATGGAGTCGCGATATTTCAGGGCTGCCCTGCGAAGCGCAGCTTCCGGGTCGATATCTTCAGCAATTGCCCAAGAGATTAATGACATTAGGGCATCTCCAAGTGCGCTCTCTTTATCGCTATTCGAGTTCTCTCTCTCAGAAAAAATTGGAGCACTAGTTTCTGGAACCGGTAGATCATTCTTTTGAGCTCGTAGAATCAACTTTGCAGCGAGTGAGAGAGCTGGTTGTCCTACTGGAACACCCTGATCGAACTCAGTTCGGCCCTTTTCGGCGTTCTTAATCTTCTCCCAATTAGCAAGAACTTCATCACTAGAACTTACTTTTGTATCACCGAATACATGGGGATGGCGTGAGATCAACTTATCTGCTACCGAACGCGCCACATCATCTAAATCAAATGGTTTTTCAGGATGCTCTTGGGCTATCCGTGAGTGGAAGTAAACCTGAAGCAAAAGATCTCCTAATTCCTCCTGCATATCGCTGCGATCGCCGCTTTCTACGGCTTCAATAAATTCATAGGACTCTTCAAGTTGATATTTAAGTAGGCTCTCGTGTGTTTGTTCTGCATCCCAAGGACAACCACCTGGGGAGCGAAGGCGATCCATCACCTCTACGAGGCGGAGTAGATTCTCGTAGGAGTTCAAGGTTTTCGAATTACTTGTCGGTAACTGCATCGCCAGCAGGTTCAGATGGGATGACTGAGAATGATTTGCTATCCCATACTCCGTAGCGAGGGTTAATGACGATTTTCAAACTATCAGCTTTCTCCGAAACTAGACCTTCAATAAGCTGATTTACAGCCGCATCATCGGAGCCAGCCTCAGTTGCGGCCAAACTGATTTTTCGCAGAATCAAATCCCGCTTTAGGACCGCGTCAAGACTCGCTGGGGCGATAGAGGCACTTACTAGAACTGATGGGAGCATCTCTTCGCCACCGATATTCTGGTAGATCTCTACTTTGTAGGCTTCAAGCTCCGAGTTGGCGATTTCAATCGATGCATCCTTGGCAATTTCATCAATGAGGATATTTGAGATCATAAAAGAGAGTTGATTTCTCGTAAGAGCTTCGCCGGTCTCAAGCTGCATTTGGGAGGTATCAACTTCAGCGCGTTGCGCGAGAATTGAATCTACCTGTGATTGGAGAGTTTCCAAACTGATCTCAACATCGCCAACTGTGGCAGCGCTGTTCATTTGGGAGCAACCCGTTAGAAATAGAGCTAACGATGCCAATACAGCGATGAAATACTTCTTCACGTTTCATACCTCTTTTGGTCTGGGTGAACCGGTGACCTCAGCGATTACTTCACTCACCCATTCAAGGAGCGAAGTATCTCCTATCTCACCCACTTCTACGTAATCCCTCTTCTGCCAAGCGACTGCTGTTGGGCGTGCGACCAGGAGGACATTAGTCACGGATTTCACAATTGACCCGGGATAGAGCCTGGAGATTCGCAGTTCTCGAGACTCACTCAATTTGATCGGCGCAATCTTCAAATACTTTCCTTGCACTGCCAGATCGCTAATCCCATATTGCTTTACTCGGATACGTAATTTTGCGATCTCTAGCAGTCGCTCAGCTTCACTTGGAAGTGTGCCGAATCGATCTTGTAACTCTTCCTTAATCGCATCTACTTCAAGATCGCCGTGGGCATCTGCCAATCTTCGGTATAGATCAAGTCGTAATCGATCAGATGAAACGTATTCGGTTGATAGATGGGCAGTTATTGGAATTTCAACTTTGCACTCAATTTCTTCCGGCGCGCCTTCGACAATCCCACGCTTAAACTCATTTACCGCCTCTCCAACCATTCGCATGTAAAGATCAAATCCAACTTCAGCAATATGCCCCGATTGTTCGCCACCTAAGAGATTACCTGCTCCCCTTATCTCAAGATCCTTGAGCGCGACTTGCATCCCCGAACCTAATTCGGAGTTGCGCGCAATTGTGGTGAGACGTTCCATCGCTATTTCAGAGAGTGGCTTATCCCCGGAGTACAAGAAATATGCGTAGGCGCGCTCTCTGCTTCGACCGACTCTTCCCCTTAATTGGTGAAGTTGGGAGAGGCCAAATTTGTCGGCACGATCTACTATCAAGGTGTTGGCATTTGCAACATCGATCCCATTTTCAACAATCGTGGTACAGACCAAGAGATCAAATTCTCGATTCCAGAATGCCAAAACAACTTGTTCGAGAGCGCTCTCATTCATCTGGCCATGGGCAATCGCAACACGCGCTTCCGGTACCAAGATTCGCAACTTAGCGGCAACATCTTCGATGCTCTCGACTCGATTATGAATATAGAAGACTTGGCCATCCCGTAAAAGTTCTCGATGAATAGCGGCTGCTACTTGCTTATCGTCATAAGCGCCGACATAGGTAAGCACAGGATGGCGCTCTTCCGGAGGGGTTGCGATCGTGGACATCTCTCGAATGCCAGTGATCGCCATTTCAAGCGTGCGCGGGATTGGGGTTGCAGACATTGAAAGTACATCTACAGAAGTGCGCAGTTTCTTCAACTTCTCTTTATGCTCAACGCCAAAACGCTGCTCTTCATCGACAATTATCAAACCTAAATCTCGGAACTTAACGTCTTCTGATAACAATCGATGAGTGCCAATGACTACATCAACCGTGCCATTGGTTAAGCCCGCGAGCGTCTCAGAAATTTCCTTAGTGGTGTTGAACCGGGAAAGCGCACTTACTTTCAGGGGAAAGCCGGCATATCGTTCTACAAAAGTCGCTAGATGTTGTTGAACTAGAAGTGTGGTCGGAACTAGCACTGCTACTTGCTTTGCATCTTGTACTGCCTTGAAGGCAGCCCGCACCGCGATTTCTGTCTTTCCATAACCGACATCCCCGCAAACGATTCGATCCATCGGATACGGCCGCTCCATATCCGCCTTGACTTCATTAATCGAGACAAGCTGATCAGGAGTCTCTACATATTCAAAGGAATCCTCTAACTCACGTTGCCAAGTTGTATCTGGCGAGAATGCATAGCCAGGAAGACTAGTACGTGCGGCATAGAGTCGAATCAACTCGCCAGCAATCTCCTTTACTGCTTTCTTAGCTCGCGACTTCGCTTTTATCCAATCACCGCCACCAATCCGATGTAGCGCCGGAGTTTCACCTCCCACATATCGAGTCACCAACTCCAATGAATCAGTCGGAACAAAGATTCGATCCGCCGGTTGTCCCCGTTTGGAAGCGGCATATTCGATCACTACATATTCGCGTTCCACTCCACCAACACTTCTTTTTAGCAATTCCTGATAGCGACCAACGCCGTGAATCTCATGAACTACGTAATCCCCCCGTTTTAACTCAAGTGGATCAATTGCCTTCTTACGTCGTGTTGGTAACTTCCCCGATGCTGCACGTCGATCGCGCACGCCAGTTATATCGGCTTCAGTAAGGAGAATCACCTTTCTACTCTTATCTTCAAAGCCAGACTCATAATTTGAACTAAGTAGATAGACCGCATCTCTTGTCGGGGTGGTCGATAGATCCTCAACTACTCGTGCTGGAATATCAGCTTCGGATAGGAGTTGTAGGTACCGCTCTCTTAACCCATGGCCTCGAAAGGTAAGCGCGACAAGATAACCAGAAGTAAGCCAAGTTCGCAGATCACTAATTAAGCGCTCAACATTGCCTCTGTAAGGTGGAATCTCTTCAAACTGGGTTATGACTGGATCATCTACATCACCAAAAAGATTAAATGATCGCCAAGATAAACCGCGTTTTCTGGCCGAGCGCTCAACTTCTTCAATCTTTAAGTAGCCCGCACGCTGAAGTTCGCTTCTTAGTGGCGCCGACATTCCTTCCGCGCTTGAAGCGTTTGACCAAGCCGCCTCTAAGAATTCTTCACTGGTCTTGATTAGATCAAGATTGCGATTTCTTATCCGTTCACTCTCAAGAAGCACTATCTCAAAATCTTCTGGTAGGAAATCTAAAAACTCTCTGACCTCTGGATGGAGTAGGCCGATTAGAGATTCCATTCCATTTGTATAGCTTCCATCTTGTACCTTATTTAAGATCTCAATCAACTCAGGATATTTCCCTCGCGCTTCGCTAGCTCTTGTTTTTACTTCATCAGTTATCAATAGCTCTCTACATGGATAGAGCAAAACACTCTCAGTTATTGGCGCAAAAGTCCGCTGGCTACCAATCTCAAAACTCTTTATCTCTTCAATCTCATCGCCGAAAAAGTCAATTCGAATCGGATAGTCAGAGTCTGGGGGGAAGATATCTACAATCCCACCTCGAACTGCAAAGTCACCTCTACGTTCAACTAAATCCACTCTTGTGTAAGCACGTTCCACCAAACTACTAATCAATTCTGTAAATGTGAATGAATCGCCACGAGCTAGCTCGAGAATCGGAACCTTATTTATGGAAGTTATGATTGGTTGAACCAAAGCGCGGATAGGCACGACGATTACTTGTGCTTTATCAAAGTTATAGATCGTCTTGATTCGCTTTGCGACCGTATCGCTATTCGGACTCAACTTCTCATGGGGCAAGGTCTCCCATGCCGGGAACTCCATTACTTTCTCAGTTAGCGCGCTTAACTCACCGATTAACTCAGTTGCTCGCTTGCTTGAATGGGTCACAACAACTAACCGCTTATTTTTTGCCAGCTCTGCGATAAGTATCGGGTGCGCGGGTGATGGGGCGACTAAGTTCTCGGCGTCATCAAGGAGGTGATTGGTCGTTTCAGATAGCGAGATGATTCCATTAATCTTTTTCATGAAACCTCCTCACTTATTAGCCTCGGGAATAGCCAAATGGCCCCGCTTCCTAAAGGGAGGGGGCTATCTGAAATACGGGTGAAATCTTATCGTGAGATTATTCGCTAATGACCGAGAGCGATAATTCATCACTTCGTAGCGATGTTCGCACGCTCGGTGATCTACTTGGCCAATCACTCGTGCGCCAGGATGGTGAAGCGCTCCTTAATCTCGTCGAATCAGTCCGCAAGTCAGTCCGTGAAGGTGGCGGTGAGGAACTTTTAAACTCTGTTTCAACTTCAGATGCAGTTAAATTAGTTAGAGCATTTAATGTCTATTTCAATCTCGCCAATGTTGCCGAACAGGTCCATCGCTCTCGAACTCTTACCGAAGAGCGAGAAGCTAAGGGATCTTGGATCTCAAGGGCGGTAGATCGAATCATCGCTGCAAGTGAGAATGGAAAAAATTTTTCAGATGAAGATCTAAAAAAGTGGCTCGCTACCTTCGAAGTGCGTCCGGTCTTTACCGCCCACCCAACTGAAGCAGCTCGAAGATCTGTTCTAAGTAAGTTAGGAACTATCGCCGACTTACTAGATGAACGCGAGACAACGGAGCGCGAGCGTCGCCTAGCTGAAGCCGTTGACCTTCTATGGCAGACCGATGAACTTCGCTTAGGTCGGCCGGAACCACTTGATGAAGCTATCAATGCGCTCTATTACTTAGATGACTTGTTGCGCTACACAATGCCTGATGTCCTAGATGATTTTGCCCGCGAACTAAGGCGCTTGAAGGTGGAGCTACCGCCTACTGCAACGCCCTTCACCTTCGGTTCCTGGATTGGGGGCGATCGCGATGGAAACCCAAACATCACTCCAGAAGTAACAAAGCAAGCCATCATCTTGCAGATGGGGCATGCGATCCGGGTGCTCATCGCAATAATGGATGAGATTAGGCAAGCGCTCTCTGTTTCAACCAAGCTCGCTGGAACCTCGACAGCGCTTCTTGATTCAGTCACTCAAGATTTAGAACGAATCCCAGAAATTGAACCGCGCTTTAGAAGAATCAATGTTGAAGAGCCATATCGATTAAAAGCCACCGCAATCCGACATCGTTTAAATCTCACTCGCGAGCGCCATTCCAAAGGCAGTGCGCATCAACCGGGGCGCGATTACGCAAATACCAGAGAGTTGCTTGATGACTTGATGTTGATGCATACCTCCCTAATTGCCAATAGGGGTGAATTGATTGCACATGGATTGCTGGAGCGAACGATTCGAGCAGTCGCTGCCTTTGGGCTATTTCACGCCACTATGGATGTCCGCGAACACTCCGCTGCTCATGAGAGGGTAATCGAACAACTCTTTCCAGAGGCCAACTACGCAAAACTCGCCCCCGCTGAGAAATCTAAATTTGTGACGGAAAAACTTAATGCTGGTGACTTAGCAAAATCACTTAACTTAAAAGACCTTGATAGCGATGCCACAAAAACCTTAAAGACTTTTGAAGCAATCAAGGAAGCACAAGAAACCTTTGATCCAGAAGTGATCGAAACCTACATAATCTCGATGACTCGTGGCCCAGAAGATGTCCTGGCCGCCTCACTTCTTGCCAATCTAGCTGGGCTAATTGAACTCTCGGATAGAGGTTTTGCGCGTGTGAATATCGCTCCGCTCCTTGAGACAGTCGCCGAACTTCGCGCTGCCGATTCAATCCTTGAGTCACTCTTAAGTAATCCGGTTTATCGTAAGATCGTTGAGCTCCGGGGAAATATTCAGGAAGTCATGTTGGGATATTCTGATTCAAATAAGGATGCCGGAATCGCAACTAGCCAATGGGAGATTCATCAAGCCCAACGTAGGTTGCGCGATATAGCTCGTAAATACAATGTTCAACTTCGGATCTTTCATGGCCGCGGCGGTTCGGTCGGTCGCGGCGGAGGCCCTACTTATGACGCGATTATCGCGCTACCTTGGGGAACTCTCGATGGCCATATAAAAATGACCGAGCAGGGTGAAGTGATCTCAGATAAATATTCACTTCCTATTCTGGCGCGCGAAAATGTCGAATTGACTCTAGCCGCGGCGCTTGAAGCAACAGTTCTAAATCGAAGCGCGCGTCAAACCCCGGAGGATTTGAAGAGTTGGAATAGCGCTATGGATTCTGTAAGCGAGAGCGCCTTTAAAACTTATCGTGCGCTAGTAGAACATCCTGATCTTCCCGCTTACTTCTATCAATCAACTCCCGTTGAGCAATTAGGAAATCTCTATCTAGGTTCTCGTCCCTCGAGAAGGCCAGATGCTGGTGCCGACCTCGCATCACTTCGTGCAATTCCCTGGGTCTTTGGTTGGACGCAGTCTCGACAGATCGTTCCTGGTTGGTATGGAGTAGGAAGTGGGTTAAAGGCGGCCCGCGAGGCGGGACATAGCGAGACGATGGCAAAGATGTTAAAAGAGTGGCACTTCTTCCGCACCTTTATAAGTAATGTTGAGATGACTATTGCAAAGACTGATCTTAAAACTGCTCGTAAGTACGTTGAAAGCCTCGTTGATCCGAAACTTCATCACTTTCTGGAGCAGATTGACGCTGAGTACCAACTTACAATTTCTGAGATTCTCTCGCTAACCGGTAAAACTGAGATTCTTGGTGATCAACAGATTCTAGCTAGAACCCTTCAGATTAGAGATAACTACTTGGCGCCGCTTCACCTACTACAAGTCTCGCTCTTAAAGAAAGTCCGGCAGCAGGGCGGCTCAAATGACTCGCTAATTTCGCGCGCTTTACTACTGACAATAAATGGCGTAGCCACTGGGTTAAGAAATACTGGCTGATTTAAGAATTAAATTTTGTCTGGGCTTTATCAAGTCCATCAACAATAAGGGCCTCGATCGAATCCGCACCGCTTGAGATAAAGGTGGGAAGATGCTTGCGCTCTTCGCTACTAAATGGCTTCAGAACAAAGTCAGCAGGATCTTGTGAGCCCATCGGTCGGCCGATTCCCATTCGAATTCGGAAATAATCTGCGCCCATAACTTTTGTGATGCTCTTCAATCCATTATGGCCATTATCGCCTCCGCCTTGTTTAAGTCGGATAGCTTCAAATGGGATATCTAGCTCATCATGTATGACGATTAGGCGGTCGCTCTTTACTTTATAGAAATCAACAAGTGATTTTGTCGGGCCACCTGATTCATTCATATAGCAACGGAGCGTGGCTGCAACAATTGATTCGCCAGACATTAATTTGTACTCAACCACATTTGCTCGCGATTTGTGGCTAGAAAGTTTCTTCCCAGAGCGCTGCGCTAACTCACTAATGACCATCGCGCCGATGTTATGGCGGGTGCGTTCGTACTCAGGACCAGGATTACCTAAGCCAACGATGATCCAACGATCCTTCGTGCTACGAAACATGAAGGAAGGTTAATAGAGAGATAAGTGGAAGTTACTTAGCTTTCGCTTCACCCTCAGCAGGAGCGGCGGCAGCAGCAGCCTCGCCTTCTGCAGGAGCGGCAGCTTCACCATCAGCAGCGACAGCGACTGGGGCAACTTCTTCAATCGCGGCGCGAACTGAGACGTGCGCAACTACCATCTTTGGTTCGCTCTTCAGGGTGATTCCGGCTGGAAGAACGACATCTTCAGCCAGCTTTGAGTCTCCCGCCATAAGGCCAGTGATATCGAGTTCAAAAAATTGTGGAATCGAAGTGACATCGACTTCGACTTCGATGGTGTTATTGACGTGCTCGAGAATACCTTCTGGGTCATGCTTACCAGTTGTGTGAACTGGAACGTTAACGACTACGCGCTCACCGCGACGAACGATAATTAAATCGATGTGCTCAAGAGTTCCCTTGAGTGGATTACGGACGATGGACTTTGGGAGAACTAGTTCTTGCTTCTCGCCTAAATCAATATTTAGAAGAACGTTAGAGGTCTTGATTGCCACGCCAACTTCACGAGCTGGAAGTGAGATATGAGTTGGCTTCTCGCCATGACCATAGATAACCGCGGGAACTTGTCCATCGCGACGGATTCTTCGTGAAGCGCCTTTTCCGAATTCATTACGGAGCGCGCCAGTGATTGATACTTCTGCCATTGTCTTGCCTTTCGTCGATAACGGGGTTTACCCCTCGCCTTAAGTGGGCTGAAGGTTACCGAGGGCTATGCAAATCGACAAATTCCGCTAGAAAGTCCACGCCTAACCGCGGCGAAAGCGGCGGGCGATTCTCCAACTAATTAGCGACACGAGTGCAATCGCTACAAAGTGCCAGATGCCGAGCGGAAAACGGGCGTGATCCGGTAGCGCCGGATCTTGGATAGCCATACTCCTTGGAATCTCAATTGTTGCAACTAGTCCGGCGTGATCTGAAGCAAAACACTTCTCATCACCGCAATCCCAAATTGAGCTGCCATCGGGGTAGATGTTGCCAATTATTTTTGAGGAAACTGTCGCATAAACATTATTAGTAAATATGTAATCAAGGCGATCGGTAAAGCCGTATTGATTTCCAAACTCCTTTGCTACGTCAATTCGCTTGGGATCTGGACCGTTTAGTAGCGCACTTGCTCCCCACGTGAAATATCTAGGATCTGTTGCATCTGGTGTGGCGTGGGTAAAGCCAGCATCAATCATCGCCTTGTATGCGTTACAACTTGCGATCCCAGAAGTTGGACAAGCTTCACTGATCTCGGGTTGGAGTCCGGGATTGGGTTCGCCTTTTGCTCTTGGATCTCGCGGATCGGCATTGAAGTCCCCCATCACAATAAGCGGCATCTTCGCGCCTTTTAGATCTTCAATAAGCTGGGCTGCTTGGAGCGCAGAGTTGGGAACTTTGTTTTCATCCCAGATCGATTCTAGATGCGTGGAAATGACTCGAACCAATGAATCATCAACTTCAAAGTCGATCCAGGTATAACCACGATAAATAGTCATAATCGTTGGAACTATCGAATAGGTCGCGTCATACTCGGTATTTCCTACCAGCTTAATGTTTCTCTTTAAGTCATCGCGGACCAAGATCGCATCACCGATAGTAAAGCCACAGGCAGCGCTCGTACTTCCAAATAGTGAAGGGAATAGATCTGGATCTTCAACCTTTGTGAGGTAAGGAATAGCAGCGATTGAGTATCCTGGGTTGAAGGCATCTACCCCATCAAAGGAAGCTAAGGCATAAGAAGTCCCGGTCGCTTGAGTCGCTTTTATAAACTGAGCTAGAAAATCAAATACTGCAACTTTCTCGCTCCAGAGATTCTTCTTGCAATACCAAGTAGTTGCCTCTTGAATTCCAATTAGAGCTGGTTTTTCCGAAGCCGCTTCGGCTGCCAATTTATTGGCTCGTTTGGTGAAATCAGTCTTCTTTACCTGATCCCACATGAACTGGGCAGCGGCTGGAAAATCTGGGATCAACTCAAGTGCTACCCCAACATCAGCGCCTAAATAGATATTTCGTGACATCACCGTAAGTTGATACGGCTCTTCGGATTTAGCTTGCGGAAGTGGGAATAAAAGTAGAGCGATTAAGAGAAATAGAAAGCGTCTCACTCTTAAGAGTGTCCATCGAAGAGGCTTGTGACAGAGCCATCTTCGAAGACCTCCTTTATTGCCCGCGCAACAAGCGGTGCGATTGAGAGCACGGTGAGATTAGGGAACTTCTTCTCATCTGGGATTGGTAGCGTATTTGCAACAACAACTTCGCTCACCTTTGAATTCATCAATCGCTCTACGGCCGGGCCAGAGAAGACTGGGTGCGTCGCGGCGATAATCACATCTTTGGCGCCGGCGCTATGGAGCGCGTCGACGGCCTTGGTAATAGTTCCGCCGGTATCGATCATGTCATCAATAACCACGCAAGTCTGTCCTTCAACTTCGCCCACAACTCGACCAGTTATCGCTTCATTTGGAACTTTAGGATCGCGAGTCTTGTGGATAAATGCTATCTGGGTGCCACCGAGAATATCGCTCCAACGTTCTGCGACTCGGACTCGACCAGAGTCGGGTGAAACAATTGTCAATCGCGAGCGATCAACTTTTGAACCTACGTAATTTGCAAGTAACGGTAACGCGAAGAGGTGGTCAACGGGACCATCGAAAAATCCTTGAATTTGCGAGCTATGTAGATCTACCGTCATTAAGCGATCAGCGCCAGCAGTCTTAAATAGATCAGCCATCAATCGAGCTGAGATTGGCTCGCGCCCACGATGTTTCTTATCTTGACGCGCATACGCGTAAAAGGGAGCAATCACAGTAATCCGCTTCGCAGATGCGCGCTTTAGCGCGTCAACCATGATGAGCTGTTCCATGATCTGTTTATTAACGGGCTCGGCATGGCTCTGGATTACGAAGGCATCACAACCGCGAACGCTCTCTTCGAATCGAATAAAAATCTCACCATTTGCGAAGTCATATGCAGAAGTTGGAGTGATAGTTACCCCAAGTTCATTGGCAACTTCTTCCGCTAATTCTGGGTAACCACGTCCGGAAAAGATACGGAGACGCTTCTCAGAGCCGAGTCGGAGTTCATTACTCATTTCGATCCCTCTTTCTTCTCTGCCGCCTGCGCGGATTTCGTACCTTTACGTTTCTTCAAAACCCAGCCAAGAATATTCACCTGGCGTGCCCTTCCAATACCAAGCGCACCCGCCGGTACATCTTCATCTATTACCGAGCCGGCCGCCGTGTAGGCGCCATCTCCAATAGTTACTGGGGCAATTAACATCGAATCGCTTCCAATCCGCACATGATCGCCCACTTTAGTCTCATGTTTTTCAACCCCATCGTAATTTACAAAGATAGTGGCGGCGCCGATGTTCGATTCGCGTCCGATTTTGGCATCTCCAACATATGAAAGGTGTGGGACCTTAGATCCTTCACCAACTAGAGCGTTCTTTATCTCGACAAATGATCCAACTTTTACCTCGTTAGCAAGGACTGTGCCACCACGTAGATGTGAGTAAGGACCAACGCTTGCCCGCTCACCAATCTTGCTTGCTTCACAGTGCGATTCAAATACTCTAGCCCCAGCGCCAACTTCAGTATCAATCAAGGTGCTACGGGGCCCAATCACCGCGCCGGTTTCAACCTTTGAATTACCCCGAATCGCAACCCCAGGTTCGATTCGAACATCACTCTCAATCTCCACATCTAGATCAATCCATACCGAAGCAGGATCTACAATCGAGACGCCGCTTCGCATGAGTGAATCATTTATCCGGTCGCGCATCAACGAGGAAACATCAGCGAGTTGAGCGCGGTCATTGATTCCCAGAATTTCAGTGAAATCAGAGGCCAAATATGTCGATACCTTCTTGCCTTCACCTTTAAGAATTGAGATTACATCTGTTAAGTACTCTTCTCCTTGCGAGTTAGATTTCGAGAGTTTGGTAAGCGCAGTAATCAACGGTTCCAAATCAAAAACATAGACTCCAGAATTAATCTCACTTATCTCACGAATCGCCTCGTTCGCATCGCGCTCTTCAACAATGGAATCAAGCTCGCCGGATCTGTCATAGACAATTCGTCCATATCCATATGGATCTGGGAGTTCGGTAGTTAAGACTGTTGCTACTGCGCCATTTGCTTTGTGCCCCGCTACTAGTTCGCTAAGGGTTGTTCCGGTAAGAAGTGGAGTATCTCCGGCACATATTAGAACTTGGCCAGACTTAGCCGCTCCATCAAGTGCAAGCTTTGTGGCATGTCCGGTTCCACCACGAACTTCTTGATAGATGCTCTTTGCGGCTGGCGCAATTGAACCCAGCTCCTTGATTACTTCATCTTTTCCGGAGCCAACGACTACGCGAACTTCCTTGGAATCTAATTTGGCGACTGCGCCGAGAACATGCGCAAGAATTGAGCGACCAGCAATCTGGTGGAGGACTTTCGGGGTGCTTGATTTCATCCGAGTTCCCTCGCCAGCGGCGAGGACGATCACTAGATCGAGTCGGCTCAACACCCCACCTTTCGTGATGGACTCAATTCTATTCTGGCTCCTCCACCTATTCTGGCTCCTCCACCAGGTATCGATCCTGGACCCTGGGCTTCAAAGGCCCATGTGCTAGCCACTACACAATGGAGGAACCTGAATTCTATTGGGTTTCAGGTGTTGCTAATGACGCGAGCGCCTGGAACCGGGCCAGCTACGCGAATTACATTCCCCACCACTCCACTAGAAGTGAGGGCTACTACGAGATCTAGCGCGTGATCTTCACTCTCGGCTAGGAATGCGACGGTCGGGCCAGAACCCGAGACGATTCCACCAAGTGCGCCGTAATCAATTCCAACATCAAGTATTAATCTCAGCGCCGGTTTTAATGAACACGCTGCCGCTTGCAGATCATTACTGAGCGCTTTTCCAAGTGTTTTAGCATCACCATGAGTAAGTGCCTGAAGGAGCGAGTCACTCACATGTGGTTTTGAGATATCTAGCCCTTCGCGCAATCGATCACATTCTTTATATACCGCTGGAGTCGAAAGTCCCGAAGTTGAGAGAGCTAAGACCCAGTTATATGAACCGCGTGAAAGTACTGGGGTGACTTGATCACCTCTTCCAGTTCCAATCGCCGTGCCACCTGAAATCGTAAATGGAACATCTGCGCCGATCTCACTTCCAATCCGTTCCATTTCATCACGCTTTAATCCAAGTGAGAAGAGTGAATCAATCCCAACAATCGTCGCACCTGCATTTGCGCTACCACCTGCCATTCCACCAGCAATCGGAATCTCTTTTTTTATCTTGATTAGTAATCCAGTTTCAATATCAAATTTATTACACATCAATTCTGCGGCCTTATAGGCAAGATTCTCACCGCCAATTGGGATTGTTGATTTTCCAATTGCAGCAATTTCAATTCCATCGGTATCAGTCTCTGAAATTGTAAGCTCATCAAAGAGAGAGACAGATT
Organism: Candidatus Nanopelagicaceae bacterium; assembly: GCA_023254845.1. Lineage (GTDB taxonomy): Bacteria > Actinomycetota > Actinomycetes > Nanopelagicales > Nanopelagicaceae > MAG-120802. The sequence continues at coordinate 16,033 of JALRKE010000012.1, forward strand.
GAAAGACAGTTGCTAATTCATGATAACCATCGCGTTGTAGCGGTCCGACCGAGAGTTGAAGGTTGATCTTGCCCGGAACCCGGACAGATACCTGATTGGTCATGCCTTGAGCGTATTACTTACTTGCGAGCCACGCTTTGGCAAGTTTGGCGAATTGGGAGACATCTAAAGACTCGCCGCGCGAAGTGGGGTCAATGCCTGCCTCTACCAGGAGTGATTCCGCCTTACTTGATGAACCAATCAGATCACTTAGGGCCGACCGGAGCATCTTTCTTCGCTTGCCGAATGCGCTATCGATCAATTTGAAAGTTGCCTTACGGAGAGTTTCATCTCCGATAGGAGCATGTCGGCGGAAGAAAACTAAGGCCGAATCAACATTTGGCATTGGCCAGAACACCTTTCGCGAAACGTCATCGCTTAACTCAACATCGCACCACCAGGCAGCTTTAGCGCTTGGGACTCCATAACTCTTTGAGCCGGGCTTTGCAGCTAATCGATCCGCTACTTCATATTGAACCATCACCAAACCGGATTGGATAGATGGAAAAAACTCCAAGAAGTGAAGTAGCACTGGCACAGATACGTTGTAAGGAAGATTTGCTACCAGCTTATCCGGAGGAAACTGTAGGTCCTTAATAGCGAGGGCATCTGAATTGATAATCTCGATTTCAGCGCCGCCATGATCTTTAACGGTCTGCGCTAATCGTCCAGCGAGTCTGGTATCTATCTCAATCACGCTTACCTTTGAAGTTGCCTGCAATATCGCCAACGTTAGCGATCCAAGACCGGGCCCAATCTCAAGGACTCGCTCCCCATCTTTCACATCTGCGATTCGCACAATTTTCTTACAGGTATTTGCATCAACCACAAAGTTCTGGCCTAAAGATTTAGTCGGACGTAGCTCTAACTCATCTGAGAGTGACCTAACTTCGCCTGCTCCTAATAGCGTGATAGTCATGATGTGAAGGGGCCGAAGATTCGCTCAGCGTTTGCACTTATTGCGCTAGCTAAAAGAGTTAGCTCTTCACCGCGCTCCTGGGCCATCACGCGGAGCGTGTTAGGAATTTGGGCTGGAGTATTTAGAGCCCCGCGATGTGGCATTGGCGCCAAGAATGGTGAATCAGTTTCAACTAAGAGAAGCTCGACTGGGACTAACTTCAAAGCCTCCCGCAGTTGTGGCGCGTTTTTAAATGTCACCGTTCCCGCAAATGAGAGGTAGTAGCCCTTTTCGACACATTCGCGCGCCATTTCGCTATCGCCGGAGTAGCAATGAAAGATCGTATTTTCTGGAGCTCCGACCTCATCCAAAGTATCAAGAACTGCGCGGTGGGCATCTCGATCATGAATCACTAACGCTTTTTTTAGTTTCTTGGCGATTTCGATATGGCGGATAAAGGAATAGCGCTGCCGCTCTCGCAGGCTCTCTTCGGTTCGGAAAAAATCCAGACCAGTCTCACCGATAGCGCGAACCTTTGGATGGCTAGCAAGTTCTTCAATTCTTTTTAGATCAGCCTCTAAATCAGCAACTACTGGAGCCTCGTTTGGATGAAGCGCAACGGCTGCTAAAACTCCCTCCCAATTTTCTGCGAGGCGAACCGACCACTCTGATTGTTCGGCGGAGTAACCAACTTGAACTACTCGATCAACACCAACTGACTTTGCATCTGCAAGAACTTTTCCTATCTCTTCATGCTCCGGATCGGTATTAGTGACAATCTCTAGGTGAGCATGGGTATCAACGCAGGTAGTTGGAAGCGGTTCCGGTAGCGGAGCGGGCTGGCGATCAAGATCGCGATTATGACGATCTGCCATTAATTAATTTTCTTGCTTATCTTCTAGCCGGGGAAAGAGGATCTCGCCCTTGGTTATCTTTGTACCTGGATGAAGTTGAGCCCAATTCGCTACTTCTGAGATCTTCTGTTTTTCTAACTCCCCAAGGGTCTTATCTGCACCGAGATAACCCCATAACTTATTCGTTGATATCGGCATTATCGGATGGAGCAAAACCGAAAGCGCACGTAGCGATTCCGCGGTGTTATAAAGAATTGCATCTAACTCAGCTTTGCGAGTTGGATCTTTTGCCACAACCCAAGGTTCCTTAATAGTCACGTAACCATTGACTTCTTTACAGAAATCCATGATTGAATTTATGCCACCTTGAAAATCTAATTCACAGATCGCCTTATCGGCTTCACCCACAGTCTTTGCTAATGAATTAGCTAAGTCACTTGATTGGGCCCGCGCCGGAAGCACTCCATCACAGTATTTCTCGATCATGGCAGTAAGGCGCGAGGCTAGATTCCCAAAGTCATTAGCTAGCTCGCTTGTATATCGAGCGCTCATATCCTCCCAAGAGAATGAACCATCGCTTCCAAAAGGTATGGCCCGCATGAAGTAGTAACGGAATGCATCCACGCCAAAATGTGAAGTTATATCCGAAGGCGCAATTCCGGTCAGTTTGCTCTTACTCATCTTCTCGCCGCCAACTAGTAACCAGCCATGCGCAAACACTTTCTTGGGAACGGGAATTCCGGCGGCCATCAACATTGCCGGCCAGATAACAGCGTGGAAGCGCAAGATGTCTTTACCAACTAGATGAACATCTGCAGGCCAGGTCTTTGCAAAGAACTTTCCGCCTTCACTATCGGCCGGATCAGTAAGCCCCACAGCCGTTGCATAATTTAGAAGTGCATCAAACCAGACATAAACAACTTGTTTGGTGTCCCAAGGAACTTTAATTCCCCAATCAAATGTGGAACGCGAAATAGATAAATCTGAGACTCCGCCTTCTAGAAAGGCAACTACTTCATTGCGAGCGCTATCAGGTTGGCAGGCATCAGGATTGCTTTTGTAATGATCAAGAAGTGGTTGAACGAAAGCTGATAACTTAAAGAACCAATTTGTCTCTTTGACCATTTCGACCGGTTTTGAGTGAATTTTGCACTTATCTTCATCGAGGTCGCCAGGAAGTTTGAACTCTTCGCAACCAACACAGTATGGACCTTCGTAATTGCCCTCGTAGATAAAACCTTTCTCCATCAAGCCTGTTAAAAATTTCTGTACCCGCTCGGTATGACGAGACTCGGTAGTTCTGATGAAATCATCATTCGCAATCTCTAGATCTCGCCAGACTGGCTTCCATGCGCTCTCAACTAGGCGATCACACCATTCTTGTGGTGGAGTGTTATTAGCTTCGGCAGTTCGCATTACTTTCTGTCCGTGTTCATCAGTACCGGTCAAATACCAGACTGATTCACCTTTCTGTCGATGCCAACGAGTTAGGAAATCCCCAGCAACTGTTGTGTAGGCATGGCCGATGTGAGGCGCATCGTTGACGTAGTAGATCGGCGTCGTCAGATAGAAAGATTTCTCCTGCGCAGACATGAGAAAAGTCTATCTACTTATGCGTGACCATGATGTCGAAGACGGTCCGCTTCGGTATCGATAATTCCTTAGCGACCGTTGCAATAGCATCTTTTCGGGATATTCCAGCGCTCTCATACCGCTTTACCAAATCTGCAATCTCAATTTCGCTATGGCTTACATCTTGCGGATTAAATCCGGAAATCACGATGGTGAACTCCCCAAGCATCTCTTTTGATTGTGACCATTCAAAGAGCTCTTTTAGCGTCCCTCTAACAACTTCTTCATAAGTCTTTGTCATCTCTCTACAAATCGCGCCTCGTCGTTCTGGCCCGAAGAACTTTAAAGCCGACTCTAGGAATGAATTAACTCGATGTGGCGCTTCAAAGAAGATTAACGTTCGAACTTCTTGCGAGAGCTCGTCAAAGACGCGATCCCGAGCTACATCAGTACGCGGAGGAAATCCTTCGAAGGCAAAGCGATCTGATGGCAGTCCAGAGAGTATTAGCGCAGTTGTTACAGCGCTTGCACCCGGCAACACTTTTATTGGAAAATTCTTTTCAAGCGCCATAGCAATCGCTCGATATCCGGGATCACTTACCCCAGGCATCCCCGAGTCGGTAATCAAGAGAACTTGATCATGTTCGTTCAAAGCGCGCTCTAGATCAAACAAACGCTCCCTCTCGTTACCCTCAAAGAATGAGATGACCTTCGCCTTACTCTCGATACCAAGATCGCTACAGAGCCGCGCAAACTTTCTAGAATCTTCTGCGGCTACAAAAGTGGAAGACTCGATTGCCGCCTTCAGGCGCAAAGTCGCATCGCCATAATTTCCAATTGGAGCAGCTGCGAGGATCAGAGTTCCCATCTGGCAATTCTCGCATCAGTATCCTTCATCTTATGCGTCGCCCATCCCCTCGCTTGATATTGGGCTTGATTCTTCTTGTAACAGCGCTGATTCGATTCTGGAATCTTGGAACCCCTGACAAGTTGGTATTCGACGAGGTCTATTACGTAGATGGAGCGAAGGACTACTTAAACAGTGGCGTAGAAACGACTAATGAAGCCGCCGAATTCATAGTCCATCCCCCGGTAGGTAAATGGTTAATTGCTCTTGGAATTCAAATACTCGGAGATAGCCCAGCTGGTTGGCGCTTCTCGGCCGCATTATTTGGGACGTTTTCTATTCTCTTAATCTACTTTGTTGCGCTACGACTCTTTAACTCACAATTCCTCGCACTTGTATCAAGTTGTTTAATGAGCATCGACGGCTTACATCTAGTGATGTCACGAACTGCTCTACTTGATATCTTCTTGATGTTCTTCTTACTTGCTGCCTTCTTAGCCTTATTACATGATCGACATATAGTTGCCGCCCTGCTTCTTGGGCTTGCGCTCGGCACTAAGTGGAGCGCAGTTTATTTTATTGCCGTACTCGTGATCTATCTTGGAGTAACAAATCGAAAAAAAGTTCTTCTATATCTTCCGATTATCCCAATCACTTATCTAATTACTTGGGGTGGCTGGCTATTCTCAGATAAGGGATGGTCACGGGACTATTCAAATAATCCACTCGTTTCCCTGTTCCACTATCACCAAGCGATATTGAATTTTCACACTGGACTTACAACCGAACATTCCTACGAGGCAAGTCCTTGGAATTGGTTAGTACTAGGAAGACCAACTTCGTTCTTTTATGAGTCACCAAAGAGTTGCGGCGTCGAGAATTGTTCTCAAGAGATTCTCGCAATGGGTACTCCAATAATCTGGTGGTTTGGGTTGATAGCGCTCTTTATAACTATTGGCTACTTCATCACCAGAAGAGAACGCTCCGCCGGTTTGATTCTTATGGCTCTTCTGTCGAATTATCTTCCTTGGTTACTCTTTCCAGAACGCACTACTTTTTACTTCTACGCCATCGCATTTCTTCCCTTCTTAATTCTCGCCATTACCTACGTAATAAAGCTCTACTTAGAAGATGAAGTGAAGCAATCAAAGCGCTTACAGAACGTCTATGCTGCATTGGGCCTAACAGCCCTGATTTTCGCTTACTTTGCCCCGGTCTATCTCGGAATAGTTCTAACTTATGATGATTGGTATTCGAGAATGTGGTTACCTAGTTGGATCTAAGTGTTTGGACTCAGATAATTATTCGTTTGCTGCGCGAGAACGATTGAGTCTTTCCACCGCTTCTTCAGCCAAATCTTGATCAAATACTTGATCGCGTGATGGAGTCGCTGCAGCGAGTGCTTCGCGAGCCAAGCGCTCCTGTTCTTCACT
>JALRKE010000130.1:0-343 GCA_023254845.1 Candidatus Nanopelagicaceae bacterium
CTCTCCTCGGTGGCCTCAGGCTCTTCGGCCTTCGCTGCCTTCTTAGTGGTCTTCTTCGCGGGCTTCTCGATCGGAGCAGGGGTTGCTCGGATACCGAGTTCACGCTCGCGAATCACGGTGTAAATACGGGCGATGTCGCGCTTGATGGAGCGCAAGCGTCCGTGACTGTCCAGCTGGCCGGTTGCAGCCTGGAAGCGCAGGTTGAACAGCTCCTCCTTGGCGCGACGCAGCTCGTCCAAGAGACGCTCGTCCTCAAACGTGTCCAGCTCGGCTGGTGCTAGGTCTTTCGATCCCACAGCCATTACATGCCCTCCTCACGCTTGATGATGCGAGCCTTCAGCGG
>JALRKE010000130.1:353-891 GCA_023254845.1 Candidatus Nanopelagicaceae bacterium
AAGCTTGTGGATCGCACGAGTCATGGCCTCACGAGCCAACTCTTCGCTCACACCAGCCACCTCGAAGAGGACGCGGCCGGGCTTGACGTTGGCCACCCACCACTCGGGAGATCCCTTACCGGAACCCATACGAGTTTCTGCGGGCTTCTTGGTCAACGGGCGGTCGGGGTAGATGTTGATCCACACCTTCCCACCACGCTTGATGTGACGGGTCATCGCAATACGAGCGGACTCGATCTGACGGTTGGTCACATACGCACTGGTCGTTGCCTGGATGCCGTAATCACCGAAGGTCACCGTGGTGCCACCGGTAGCGTGCCCACCGCGCTTGGGGTGGTGCTGCTTACGGAACTTAACTTTGCGAGGAATCAACATGGTTACTCGGCACCTCCTGCAGCAACAGCTGCGGGCTCAGCGGCTGGAGCGCCAGCCGGTCCACGGCGAGGAGCACCCCGGTCAGGACGCTGCGAACGCTGAGCGGCCTGCTCGCGAGCCAGTTCCTTGTTGGTGATATCGCCCTTGTAAATCCAGACCTTCA
>JALRKE010000131.1 GCA_023254845.1 Candidatus Nanopelagicaceae bacterium
TACGCACTGCTCATGGAAATCGCCATGCTCACGGTAGGATATGAGATACCCCAGCAGACCCTCTTGATCAATTTTGGCGCCGGTATAGGTAATCTGAACGCTTGCCCAATCGGGCTGTCCTGTTACTGGACAGTTCGACTTCAATAGATGAGAAACCAACGCTTCAGTCACCACTTCACCCTTGGCAGAGAGTAACTCTGGCGCAGGCTCATAGTGGCTCACTTCGATATCCAGCTCATCAATACACTCGCCGATAAAGTTCTCTACTGCAACAGCATCTTGAGGCGAAGTAAGTAACACACGCACATCACCACCGGCCGCCTTCGATAGGTCCTTCTCCATCTGCGCAACAACCTGAGCGGCATCATCAAAACGCGTCAAATTATAGGAGTTGAGATAGAGTTTGAACGACTTAGATTCAATGATATGCGAAGAGGTCGCAGGTATATGAAACTCAGCCAGAGCAACAATAGGCTTACCCTTAGCATTTAGCCAACTGATCTCATAGGAGTTCCAAATATCTTCACCAAAAAATGGCAGAGTGGTTCTTTCGACACCTCGTGCCTGCCAATTGATATCTCGCTCAATCGGGTAAAGCAGTGACGAATCATACTGATTAGCGTAGACCGTCTCTTTACCGAGTGGCGAATGGAGTACTTTTTCTGGCTCATTCATTAGCTACGAATTCCTTTACCACTATTTAGCAGATGCAGTGCAAAACCGCCGAGCACCATGACAAACAGAATAATCATCCCAAAGGCAAATGCGACATTGATATCACTTACGCCCAAAATACCGTAACGGAAAGTGTTAACCATGTAGAGGATCGGGTTTAACTGCGATACACCTTGCCAAAATTCAGGCAGCATTGAGATCGAATAGAAGACC
>JALRKE010000132.1 GCA_023254845.1 Candidatus Nanopelagicaceae bacterium
ATATCCGCTTTAGAAAGGATTTCGGCTCCAAGATCTGCGTTATTGCCCTCTAATCTAACGACAACCGGTATATTAACGCCAACTTCTTCGATTGCTGCTAGAACACCCTCTGCGATTAAATCACATCTTACTATTCCACCAAAAATATTTACCAAAACTACTTTCACTTCTGGGTCATCTAATATAATTTTAAATGCTTTTGAAACTCTTTCTTGAGTTGCGGTTCCTCCAACATCTAAGAAATTAGCAGGGTTTCCTCCGAAATACTTAATTGTATCCATGGTACCCATAGCAAGACCGGCTCCATTAACCATGCATCCAATATTTCCATCAAGAGAAACATAACTCAAATCATTTTTAGAAGCCTCTGACTCTCTTGGGTCTTCTTGAGATGGGTCATGCATTTCAGCAATTTCAGGTTGTCTATATAAAGCATTAGAATCAATATTGATTTTTGCATCAAGACAATGAAGCATTCCACCACTTGTAATTACCAATGGATTAATCTCAAGTAAACTAAGATCTTTCTCAACGAATAACTTCATTAAATTTTTTAACATTGGAGTAAATTGTTTAGTTTGCTCAGTGTTAAGCTTTAGAACTTTTGCTATTTTTCTTGCTTGGAATCCTTGAGCTCCACATAAAGGATCTATTGGCTCGTAGATAATTTTTTCAGGTGAATTTTTAGCCACATCTTCAATATTAACTCCACCTTCACTTGAGCCAATAAATACAACTCTTTGGGAATCTCTATCAATAACTGCACTAAGATAGAGCTCTTCAGAAATATCAGTACATTCTTCAATTAAAATTGAATTAACAAGTTGGCCATTTGAATCTGTTTGATAAGTAACTAATCTTTTACCTAACCATTTTTTTGCAAAGCT
>JALRKE010000133.1 GCA_023254845.1 Candidatus Nanopelagicaceae bacterium
TGCGCTCTCTGAGAAGTCAGATCCACTCTTGGGTCTAAAGGAGAACGTCATCATTGGAAAGCTGATCCCAGCTGGTACCGGTATGGCTCGCTACCGCAACTTCGAGGTCGATGGCACCGAAGAGGCAAAGGCAGAGCGCTACCCGAACCGCATCTGGTCGGACGCTTCCTTTGAGGATGGTGACCTTGATTCTCAGGAGCTAAGCCTCTCGGTTGCAGATCCATTCGCGATTGAAGAGAACTAACAACATAAGAAAAAGTATTTGACCGCCTCAAGCGGCTACGGGTATGCTTGGCGAGGTTCATGCGAGAGCGTGTATCGGGCCGAAATCCTCTGGTCGCTGAGGGTGGGTCAAAGAAAATAACTTCGGATTTCAGTTTTGTGCTGTGCCGAGGAACGACTAAGGAGTACTAGTGCCAACAATTCAGCAGTTGGTTCGCAAGGGTCGCAGCCCAAAGGTCTCAAAGACCAAGAGCCCGGCCCTGAAGGCTAACCCGCAGCAGCGTGGAGTATGCACCCGTGTGTACACCACCACCCCAAAGAAGCCGAACTCGGCTCTTCGTAAGGTTGCGCGTGTGAAGCTATCGAACGGCGTTGAGGTAACCGCCTACATCCCAGGCGNGGGTCACAACCTGCAAGAGCACTCGATGGTGCTTGTGCGTGGTGGTCGTGTGAAGGACCTGCCAGGTGTGCGTTACAAGATTGTTCGCGGTGCGCTAGACACCCAGGCTGTGAAAGACCGTCAGCAGGCTCGTAGCCGCTACGGTGCAAAGAAGGGTAAGTAATGCCACGTAAGGGCCCAGTAGCCAAGCGTCCAGTAGCTGTAGACCCTGTTTACGGCTCCCCAGTTGTATCCCAGCTGGTCAACAAGATTTTGCTAGATGGCA
>JALRKE010000134.1 GCA_023254845.1 Candidatus Nanopelagicaceae bacterium
CACCTGACCGTCAAGCGATGCACGCGTAATATCGATGATAGGGTCTGAGCGATCATCGCCCTCAGCCAAAACAGTATAAATCGCAGTAATCGAGCCATGACCATGCCGACCAACACCTGAGCGCTCGATGAGTTTAGGCAGCAATGCAAATACTGAGGGTGGATAACCTTTTGACGTGGGCGGCTCGCCAACAGCCAATCCGATTTCTCGTTGTGCGTGAGCAACTCGTGTCATCGAATCGACAAGCAGTAATACGTTCTTACCCTGGTCACGCCAGTATTCGGCAATCAAATGTGCAAGCATCGTCGCACGTAATCGAAGGACTGGCGACTCGTTAGCAGGCGAGGCAATTACAATCGACTTAGCGAGCCCATCAGGACCTAAGGTCTCTGTAATGAACTCTTTAACTTCGCGACCACGCTCTCCAATTAAACCAATCACAACAATGTCTGCATCGGTGTATTTCGTCATCATGCCCAAAAGAACACTCTTACCGACACCAGAACCAGCCATTAGACCGACACGCTGACCACGACCAAGCGTTAGAAGCCCGTTAATGGTTTTTACTCCGACATCCAAAGGCGACTCAATAGCACCTCGTTCCATCGGGTTAATCATGAGACCTTGAAGCCCAAGTAACTTATCGGTAGCAGGCGCTGGTTTTCCATCGAGTGGTTGACCGAGACCATCGAGGATACGTCCAAGCTGGGCGTTACCGACTGACGCTTTAGCAGTCGAACTCAATAGCCGAACGCGTGCCCCAGGACCTGCGCCTGATGGATCGGTAAATGGCATTAAGTACAAAATGTCGTTATGAAATCCGACAACCTCTGCATCGAAACTGTCATGGTTTGTACTCTCAATACGGCACAAG
>JALRKE010000135.1 GCA_023254845.1 Candidatus Nanopelagicaceae bacterium
CAAAGACATATAATTATAGCTATTTATTTTTCATATCAACAAAACCCACCTCATATTCAAAGGGGTCTATCGCATCTATACATCCAATATTGATGCCAACACCATTAGGATCAGTTCTTCTATTGTGATGTGTATAAACACCACACGTTTTGCAAAAAAAATGTTCTGCTTTCATTGTATTGAATTGATAAGTTGCTAGATTGTCCTCACCTTTAATAATTCTTATTGCTTCTTTTGCAATTAAATTCAGTTTTGCATTTTTTCTTTTACAAATTGAACAATTGCATTGTTTGATATTTTCTAAATCCGTTTCAACTTCAAGTTCAACAGCACCGCAATGACAATTAAGTTTGTATTTCATAGTTCAATCCTTTTTGGCGCGCCCGAAATGATTCGAACATTTGACCTACCGCTTAGAAGGCGGTTGCTCTATCCACTGAGCTACGGGCGCTTTTAAAGCCCTTTATCATACTATAAATGAATTCAAAAGATTAATGTGTCCAAGGCTCTTTTCTATTCATATCAAAATTAGATGCGTAGTTCTTGGGTTTAATTTTTCTCTCTTTTGGCTCAATAACAATAAACTGTTCATTATTTTTTTTAGACCATTCAATCGCTTGTTCTTTAGTATCAAAAAACATTTTAATTTGTTCTTTAGTGTCTAACGAACTATTCCAACCCATTAGAGAGTCTTTGATTTTATCTTTCTCAACAACATATTCTGCAAGCCATTTTTTGGTTTTGCCCAAACCAGATTGCATTGATGATTTAGAAGGTTTATATATTTTAATAGTCAAAATTTATTTCCCAATTAAAAATAATTATCTGCAAAGTTATTATATAAATTTCCAGAAGAATAAAT
>JALRKE010000136.1 GCA_023254845.1 Candidatus Nanopelagicaceae bacterium
GGATCTCGACCTCAACTCCCTTTGGCACGTATACGAACGAGCCACCTGACCAAACAGCAGTGTTTAGGGCCGCAAACTTGTTGTCTCCCGCAGGGATCACGGTGCCGAAGTACTCCTCGAAGATCTCCGGGTGCTCCTTGAGAGCGGTGTCAGTGTCCAAGAAGATGACGCCCTGCTCCTCGAGGTCCTCACGGATCTGGTGGTAGACGACCTCCGACTCGTACTGAGCCGCAACACCAGCGACGAGGCGCTGACGCTCGGCCTCTGGGATACCTAGACGCTCGTAGGTGTTGCGAATGTCCTCTGGGAGGTCCTCCCAGGTCTGAGCCTGGCGCTCAGTGGAACGTACGAAGTACTTGATGTTGTCAAAATCAATCCCGCTAAGGTCAGATCCCCAGGCTGGCATCGGCTTCTTGCCGAAGAAGTCATAGCCCTTCAGCCTGCGTTCCAGCATCCATGCTGGCTCTTCCTTGCGGGCAGAGATGTCACGCACCACCTCTTCATTGATACCCCGCTTGGCTGAGGCTCCGGCACTGTCCGAGTCGGACCATCCGAACTCGTAGTTACCCAGATCGTCGAGCTCTGGCCGATCGATGATTTTTTCTGACATTTAGCCTCCTGGCGTCCAATCAATACAACTCGCGTGGTGCGCAGCTATTCCGGAATAAAGCAGAGAGATGGGCGGGTTTTGAGTGAGGTAATAGGCTAAAACAGTTAGCTTTCAAAAACTAGTAAGGCATACCTAAGTTGACCTCAATTCTGACCCCGGTGAGAAACCTCTGGCTTGAGCGTCTTACTTCGCCTGCTCGGCTAAGGCTGTATGTTTGGCTCTCCCTAGCTACCCAGATTCTCATCGTGGTG
>JALRKE010000137.1 GCA_023254845.1 Candidatus Nanopelagicaceae bacterium
CACATCGTCGAGCTCCACGGCCGTTGATTCAATGCCTCCCGTAATCGTGATATCCCCCAGGGTACGGAAACGCACCATTTTTTCTTGGGGAATTTCCGTGGGGCGAAGCGTGATAAAGTCACTCACAGGAATCCAGGAATTGCTGCGCCAAATCACGTTGCGCATGCGGGCAAAATAGAGTTCGGGGAGTTCGATGTTTTCGCGGCGGATGTAGTGCCAAACGTCCATCTCCGTCCAGTTGGAAATGGGGAACACGCGGAAGTGCTCGCCGGGGCGTTTTTTCCCGTTGAAGAGATTCCAAAGCTCGGGGCGTTGGTTCTTGGGGTCCCACTGCCCAAAGTCGTCGCGGTGGCTGAAAAAGCGCTCCTTGGCGCGGGCCTTTTCCTCGTCGCGGCGGGCGCCGCCCATCAAACAGTCAAATTGATGGTTTTCAATGGTTTCCAGGAGCGTAGTCGTTTGCAAACGGTTGCGGTTGGCCGCCAGGCCGGTCTCCTCTTGCACGCTGCCGCGGTCGATGGAGTCTTGCACCAGGCCCACAATCAGGCGCGTCTTCATCTGCTCGACAAAGGCATCGCGAAAGGCAATGGCCTCCGGGAAGTTGTGGCCCGTATCAATGTGGACGAGGGGGAAGGGCAGGTTGGCTGGGGCAAAGGCTTTTCGGGCCAAATGGCTCACTACAATGGAGTCTTTGCCTCCCGAAAAGAGGATGCCCGGATTTTCAAACTGGGCGTAGACTTCGCGAATGACGTAGATCGCTTCCGCTTCTAATTCGTCTAAATGGTCGTGTAAACTCATGCGATGTGTTGAAGGATTTGCTGGCAGCAGGTGGCCAGGTCGTTTTCAGCCGTTTGAACGCGCA
>JALRKE010000138.1 GCA_023254845.1 Candidatus Nanopelagicaceae bacterium
ATTGCCAACGACAAGCAGAACTCGTTGCTGTTCCTGCCGCTCGCACACATCCTTGGTCGTTATGTTGCCGTGCTTTGCATCCACGCGGGCATTCGCGTCGGACACCTGCCAGACACCAAGCTGGTAGCTGCCGAGCTTCCAGGCTTCCAGCCGACCTTCCTACTGGCAGTTCCGAGAGTGTTCGAGAAGGTTTACAACAACGCCGAGCTCAAGGCTGAGGCCGGTGGCAAGGGCAAGATCTTCCGAACCGCGGCTCACGTCGCCATCGACTACTCCAAGGCACTGGATGATCCAAAGGGTCCATCCTTCGGTCTAAAGCTCAAGCACACCGTCTTTGACAAACTCGTCTACTCCAAGCTCCGCGCTGCCATGGGTGGCCAGGTCAAGTATGCGATCTCGGGTGGTGCTCCGCTCGGTGAGCGCCTTGGCCACTTCTTCCGCGGCATCGGCTTGATCGTTCTCGAGGGCTACGGCCTCACCGAGACCGCCGCAGCGGCTGTCATCGGCCGGGTCAACTGGCAGAAGATCGGCAAGGTTGGCCGTGCCCTTCCCGGCACCGGAATCAAGATTGCCGAGGACGGCGAGGTATGGCTTCGCGGCATCAACATCATGCGCGGCTACTGGCGCAATGAGGCCGCAACCAGAGACGCCTTCTCGGAGGACTGGTTCCGCTCCGGTGACATCGGCGAGCTCGACGAGGACGGCTTCCTAACCATCACCGGTCGCAAGAAGGAGATTCTCGTGACCGCAGGAGGAAAGAACGTTGCCCCGGCTCCAATCGAGGATCCGCTGCGCGCTCACCCGCTGATCGGGCAGGTTGTCGTAATCGGAGACGCCAAGCCATTCATT
>JALRKE010000139.1 GCA_023254845.1 Candidatus Nanopelagicaceae bacterium
ACTCTGATACTTCAGACTTCCACTCGACCATTCACCTGCAGGCTAGCCAAGGTGTGGCCTCGAATGAGGTGAACTTGCAGTGGACGGCTTATGAAGGTAAGCAGGTTCAGACCTACTATATCTACAGATGGTTGAGCCCTATCAATAGAGTATTGATTGATTCTGTAAGCTCAAGCGTACAGACGTACACGGATATCTACCCAGTGAACACGGCGATTNCGGCACTTCTCTATGAAGTCGGCGCTAAGTTCACCAACGGTGGATGTAGCCCAAGCACTGGTAAGCAAGCAACGTATGTGAACTCTATGTCTAACGTATTAGACTGGGGTGCAGATGGAGGATTGCCTATTGGTACGGAAGAATGGGTTGATGTAGTGTTGAATAGTGATCTTGAGATTTTCCCGAATCCAACATTGGGCCGATTGAATTTGGCGCTGAAAGGAGCTTGGAAAGATCAGAAAGACATCAACATTAAGATTGTAGATATCACGGGTAGAACGCTCGCACACGAAGTCGTGGACGGCGCAGGTACGGTTCAATTTGACTTTACTGAACTCCCAGCGGGTATTTACTTCATCAACATCATTACTGAAGAAGGAAGAACCATTGTAAAACGATTCGAACGAATTAACTAAGACGTATGAAAAAAGCGATTCTATGCCTAGCGTTGGGTGCCATCTCAACGCTAGGACTTTCCCAAGAGAAATCAAATGTCCCATTGTTTAGTAGTGGCTATATGGCCCTCCCTGGATCAATTGGAGAATATACTTCTGCAGGAAGTGCAAATAGCTTAGGCCTAAATCATTCGGTCTTTTCCTTGAACAGCCTTACCTCAGGA
>JALRKE010000013.1 GCA_023254845.1 Candidatus Nanopelagicaceae bacterium
CCTTACTTCGGCCGAAGCGGTTGAGTACGGTCTAATCGACCAGATACTCGCTAGTCGCAAAGCTTCGGTTAAGTAGAAATTATTCTAAGAGCGAACACGTATCGCCCACCTTTGGGCTCGTTTCAAATCTACGATTAGAGTCTTCCCTAGTGAAAGTTGGCCATTGTGACTCGCATCGGTGAAAGCGGCGACCTCCTTAAGTGTTCTTTCTGTGGCAAAACCCAGAAACAGGTAAAGAAACTTATTGCTGGCCCTGGGGTTTATATCTGTGATGAGTGCATCGATCTATGTAACGAGATCATCGAGGATGAATTAAATGAGGCATCGGGCCTTGGACTGCAAGAACTTCCTAAGCCACAAGAAATCTATGAATTCCTTGATCAATATGTGATTGGCCAAGAACGCGCCAAGAAGTCACTTTCAGTTGCTGTCTATAACCACTACAAGAGAATTAAGACCGGTGATCGTCGTCGCGAAGATGGAGTTGAGTTAGCTAAGAGCAATATCTTGTTACTTGGCCCAACCGGTTGTGGAAAGACTTTATTGGCCCAGACTTTGGCAAGGATGCTAAATGTGCCGTTTGCTATCGCAGATGCAACTGCCCTTACCGAAGCCGGCTATGTCGGTGAAGATGTTGAGAACATCCTTCTCAAGTTGATTCAAGCGGCCGACTTTGATGTTAAGAAGGCTGAGACTGGAATTATCTACATCGATGAAATCGATAAAGTCGCACGTAAGAGCGAGAATCCATCCATTACTCGCGATGTCTCAGGTGAAGGCGTTCAGCAAGCGCTACTAAAGATTTTGGAAGGAACCACAGCATCTGTTCCGCCACAAGGTGGGCGAAAGCATCCACATCAAGAATTTATCCAGATCGATACAACAAATGTCTTGTTTATCGTAGGTGGCGCTTTTGCTGGACTCGAGAAGATCATTGAGTCAAGAAAAGGAAAAGCCGGAGTTGGTTTTAATGCTGCGCTAAAAGTCATCAAAGAGAACGAAAAAATTGATCCATTCGCTGAGGTGATGCCTGAAGACCTTTTGAAATTCGGCATGATTCCTGAATTTATCGGCCGCCTTCCGATCGTTACCTCTGTTGAGAGCCTAGATCGTGCGGCTTTGCTTGAGATTCTTACTGAGCCTAAGAATGCGTTGGTAAAGCAATACCAGCACCTATTCGATATGGATGATGTTGAACTTGAGATAGCTGCCGATGCCTTGGAGATCATTGCCGACCAGGCGATTGCTCGCGGCACTGGAGCGCGTGGACTTCGCGCAATCATGGAAGAGATTTTGCTTCCTGTGATGTATGAAGTACCTAGTAAGAAAGAGATTGGAAAGGTTGTTGTCACCGCTGATGTGATCAAGAGTAAATCTGCACCGGTTTACGTCGAGCGCGGACCAAATAGTGTTAAGCGAAGCAGCAAGCGCGGAGAAGAGAAGACTGCTTAACTCTAGGTAGTATCCCGCTTATGTCAGAGCTACCCTCAAATTTCGTACCGCAAGATATCGAGGGTCCGCTCTATCAAAAATGGCTTGATGCTGGATATTTCTCTGCGGACGCAAAGTCAGATAGACCCCCATTTTGCATAGTAATCCCACCTCCGAATGTCACTGGAAGTCTTCACATCGGACATGCTCTCGACCACACTTTGCAAGATCTTTTGGTTCGCATGAAGCGGATGAAGGGATTTGAAACTCTCTGGCTTCCTGGAATGGACCATGCTGGAATCGCAACACAGAATGTCGTTGAAAAACAACTTGCTGCCCAAGGTAAGAGTCGACATGACTTTGGTCGAGAAGAATTTGTAAAGAAAGTTTGGGAGTGGAAAGCTGAATCAGGTGGCGCAATTCTCGGCCAAATGAAGCGCCTTGGCGATAGCGTTGACTGGAAGCGCGAACGCTTCACGATGGATGAAGGTCTTTCACGCGCAGTATTGACTATTTTTAAGAGACTTTACGATGCAGGACTGATTTACCGCGCCGAGCGCATCATTAATTGGTGCCCACGTTGCTTAACTGCGCTTTCTGATATTGAAGTTGATTACCAGGAAATTGATGGTGAGTTCGTACAAATTCGCTACGGGGAACTAGATGGCGATCACATCTTTATCGCTACTACTCGCCCAGAGACGATGTTGGGTGATGGCGCTGTTGCGGTAAACCCAAATGATGAGCGCTATAAAGAGATGATAGGCAAGAAGGTAAAGCTTCCCTATGTAAATCGCATGATCCCGATAATTGCCGATGAACTGGTCGATCCTGAGTTTGGAACGGGTGCGGTCAAAGTAACAGCTGCTCATGATCCAAATGACTTCGAGATGGGTCTACGGCATAACGTCCCAATGATCATTATCATGAATGAAGCTGGCGTGATGGAAGGTACAGGAACTCAATTTGATGGCATGGATCGCTTCGCTGCCAGAAAAGCTGTTGTTGAACAACTTCGACAAGATGGAATGTTGGGTTGGGAAAAGCGACCTTACAAACATAGCGTCGGACACTGTTCGCGCTGTAACACTATTGTTGAACCAAGACTTTCTATGCAGTGGTTCGTGAAAGTTGCACCGCTTGCAAAGATGGCCGGAGATGCAGTCCGCGATGGAAGAGTCGAAATTTCTCCAAAAGAACTTGAGCCTAGATATTTTGACTGGGTCGACAACATGCATGATTGGTGTATCTCGCGCCAACTCTGGTGGGGACATCGAATACCAGTTTGGTATGGACCAAATGGCGAAATGGAAGTTGTTGGACCGGAAGAACAAGCTCCGGCTGGCTGGGTACAAGATGAGGATGTTTTAGATACTTGGTTCTCTTCAGCGCTCTGGCCATTTTCAACCTTAGGTTGGCCGGAAGAGACCGCTGAACTTAAGAAGTTCTATCCCACTAGCGTGTTAGTAACTGGTTATGACATTCTCTTTTTCTGGGTCGCTCGAATGATGATTTTTGGCCTTTTTGCAATGGATGGAAAGCAACCTTTTGAAGTTATTGCGCTTCACGGGCTAGTGCGCGATAAACATGGAAAGAAGATGTCAAAATCAAAAGGCAATGTGATTGATCCTCTTGAGTTTATGGACAAGTACGGGTCGGATGCGCTTCGCTTTGCGTTAGCACGTGGCGCAAATCCGGGGGCTGATCAAGCGCTCGCCGACGAGTGGATTGCGGGAGCACGTAACTTCGCCACGAAGGTGTGGAATGCGACGCGGTTTGCCGCCATGAATGGAGCGACAGTCACTGGCGAGTTACCTGCTCGTGCCGAGTTAAATCATGTAGATAACTGGATCCTAGACCTACTAGATCGGACGATCGAAGAGGTTGATTCACTTTACGAAGAATTCGAATTCGCCAAGGGAAGCGATGCGCTTTATCACTTTGCCTGGGATGAAGTCTGTGATTGGTACTTGGAACTAGTTAAGGACTCTTTTGCTAAAGGTGGCTCGGAAGCCGATAAATCCAAGCGAGTTCTAGGTCATGTTCTTGATCAACTACTGCGTTTAATGCATCCGAGCATGCCCTTTATCTCTGAAGCGCTCTGGACTTCGCTAACCGGTGGTGAGTCATTAGTGGTTGCTTCGTGGCCAAAACCAAATTCTTCCAACTCGAATAAGGAAGCGCTAGATGTAGTTGAAGATATGAAGAGATTGATAACTGAGATCCGTCGATTTAGAAGCGAACAGGGCATTAAGACCTCAGCGCGAATCAAGGCCGATATCCAAGGCATTAGTGGAGCGCTTGCACAGTATGAAGATTCAATTAGGTTCCTAGTTCGACTTGATAAACCAGACTCGACCTTTAAGCAGAGCGCGAAGATTGAAGTTGGAAGCTTCATAACTACCTTTGATCTCTCTGGTGCTATTGATGTGAAGGCTGAGCGAGCCCGCCTCACCAAAGATCTAGCTGCGGTTGAGAAGGATCGTGAGACTGCAAAAGTTAAGCTAGAAAACGAGAACTTCATGGCCAAGGCGCCGATGGATGTCGTTGCATCTATAAAAGAGCGCTTAGAGTTTTGCGATAGCGAGATGGTAAGAATCAAATCGCTATTGGATTCGCTCCCTAAGGAGTGAGTATGTCGAAGAGCAAGATTGATGAGATTGAACAAGCACTCCTTAATCGCTGGCCGGAAACCCGAATCAATCCAACTTTAGAGCGGATAGCGTTACTCGCAGATCTTCTTGGCTCGCCCCAACTTTCCTATCCCACTATTCATATTGCTGGTACGAATGGAAAGACGACTACAACAAGGCTAATTGACTCACTCTGTTTCGAATTAGGACTTCGAACCGGAAGATTCACTAGCCCGCACCTAGAGAGCTACTTAGAGCGAATTTCGATAAATGGTGAGCCGATTTCAGAAGCTGCGATGATTACTACTTATGAAGATGTTGCGCCATATTTTCAACTAGTCGATGAGCGAATGTCGCACCGACTCTCGTTCTTCGAAGCTATCACAGGGCTTTCTTTTGTTGCCTTTGCTGAACATCCGGTCGACGTTGGAATCTTTGAGTGCGGGATGGGTGGAGAGTGGGATTCCACCAATGTTATTAACGCAAAGGTATCTGTAGTTACGCCGATTGGGCTTGATCACACTCAATATCTCGGAGATACCTTGACTGCTATCGCGGCTACAAAATCAGGAATCATCAAGCCGGGCTCCTTTGCTGTATTAGCTAGACAGGAGCTAGATCCAGCTCAAGTTTTGATGCGGAAATGCGCTGAAGTAGAGGCGATTCCAATTCGCGAGGGGGTCGAATACCAAGTTTCAAACCGCTCACTCGCTGTTGGAGGACAACTAATAAGTATTAGAGGTGTATACGGTGATTATGAAGAACTCTTCCTTCCACTTCACGGGGAGCATCAAGCAAGTAACGCCGCAACCGCGCTAGCTGCTGTTGAAGTCTTTGCTGGGGAGAAGAAACTAGACGAGGAGCTAGTTAGAGCTGCTTTTGCAAAAGCTTCTTCCCCAGGTCGATGCGAGATCGTTCATCGAAGCCCCACGGTAATAATCGATGCTGCACACAACCCTCATGGAGCAATGTCGTTGCGCAAAACGATCGAGAATGAGTTCGATTTTGATTCAGTGATAGGAATTGTCGCCCCCATGGGTGACAAGGACTTAGATGGAATTCTCGAAGAGTTTGAAGCAATTATGACTACGGTAATAATCACAAAGAATTCTTCACATCGCGCCGCCCCTATTGATGAGCTCGCAGCGCAAGCTCGTGAAATCTTCGGTGGCGAAAGAGTCCTGACAAAAGATTCACTAGAAAGTGCCATCGATGCAGCAATCACAGAAGCAAAATTTGAAGTTGAGATGAATGAGAGAAGTTGTGCGGTATTGATAGCCGGTTCAGTAATCTCTGCCGGTGAAGCTAGAGCCTTAATGAGAAAGTGGGCAGCTAAATGAAGATGTTGGCAAGAAGTGTCCTCTCAATGGAGATTCTTCTAATTGGTTTTGCACTTTTGTTGGCAAAGGATTTGACCACCAATAACGGCCTCTACTTTGGCTATGCAATTCTTACTCTTAACATCTTGGCGCTGTCGATGTTTCGTAATCGCACCGGTTGGATTCTTGGGTGGATACTGCAATTCGCTTTAATTCTCTACGGTTTCTATGTCTTCATGATGTTCTTTATGGGAGCGCTATTCCTCGGGCTATGGATTACCGCCATCGTGGTGGGGCAAAAGGGTGAGGCGATCAAGCGGGCTCGCGAGGCTGAAAATCCCGAATAGACTTCTCCCTGTGACTCCCACCTCTAGCGGTATCGAACGAACATTGGTCTTGGTAAAACCAGACGGCGTTCGTCGTTCTCTAGTTGGTGAAATCATCAATCGAATCGAAGCTAAGGGTTACAAGATTGTCGAACTAAGAATGCTTTCGGCTGATCGCGGAATCCTTGAAGCCCATTACGCGGAACATAAAGGGAAACCTTTTTATGAACCGTTACTTGAGTTCATGCTTAGTGGACCAATCGTCGCTCTCATCGCAGAAGGTCAACGAGTGATTGAAGGATTTAGATCACTTGCCGGTGCGACTGATCCGACTGTTGCAGCTCCGGGAACAATTCGTGGTGATCTAGCAAGAGATCAAGGAACCAAGGTTGTACAAAACCTGGTTCATGGATCGGACTCGGTCGAGTCAGCAGAACGTGAAATAAAGATTTTCTTCCCCAATCTATAAGGAGTAAAGAGATGGCAAACCAACTCAATCGTTGGACCTTCTTGGGTCGCGATATGGCAATTGACCTCGGCACAGCCAACACATTGGTCTATGTGCGCGGAAAAGGAATTGTCCTAAATGAGCCAAGCGTCGTTGCCGTCAATCAAGATACTGGCGCGGTCCTTGCCGTCGGCGCTGAAGCAAAGAAAATGATTGGTCGCACCCCTGGAAGTATTGTTGCAATCCGTCCGCTTAAGGATGGCGTTATCGCGGACTTTGACACAACTGCGTTGATGATCAAGTACTTCATCCGCCAAGTACACAAGCACACCTATTTAGCAAAACCAAGAATTGTCATCTGCGTACCTTCCGGCATTACTGGCGTCGAACAGCGTGCGGTTAAGGATGCTGGCTATGAAGCTGGAGCCCGAAAGGTCTACATAATCGAAGAGCCGATGGCCGCGGCAATTGGTGCCGGCTTACCTATCCACGAACCGACTGGGAACATGGTGGTTGATATTGGCGGTGGAACCACTGAAGTAGCTGTTATTTCGATGGGTGGAATCGTTTCCGCGGGTTCAATCCGCGTTGGTGGTGATGAGTTAGACCATGCAATTATTAATTGGGTTAAGCGTGAGTACTCATTAATGCTGGGTGAGCGCACCGCCGAAGAGATAAAGATGGCGATTGGTTCTGCCTATCCGCTTCGCGATGAACCAGATGCCGAGATTCGTGGTCGAGATATCTCAACGGGATTACCAAAGACCATCGTAGTTTCTTCAGAAGAAATTCGAAAAGCGCTCGAAGAACCAGTCACTGCGATAGTGAATGCAGTGAAGGCAACTTTGGATAAGACGCCACCCGAGTTATCTGCAGACTTGATGGATCGAGGAATCGTCCTGACTGGTGGCGGCGCGATGCTCAAGGGTTTAGATGAGCGCCTCCGTCATGAGACCAACATGCCGATTCATGTTGCCGAACGTCCACTTCTCGCAGTTGTTGAAGGTTCTGGTAAGTGCGTTGAAGAGTTCGAAGCTCTTGAGAAAGTTTTGATCTCAGAGCCTCGTAGATAAGCGATGGCGCAAAGATGGCGACAAGAGGTACAAATCGAGCGAGGCTCTTACTTGTATCTCTACTTGTAACTTCTTTACTTTTTATCACCTTAGATTTGCGTGGGGTAAGCGTTGTCTCATCGATAAGAGGATTTACCCAATCGGCCCTTGCTCCATTACAGAGCTTTGGCAGCACTTTGATTTCACCCATCGGCCAATTCTTCAGCGATCTCTTAAATCTAAATAACACTCGTGAACGTATCGATGAATTAGAGAAAGAGAATCAGGAGTTAAAGGCTCAAGTAATTTTCAATAAGGATATCGAGGGCGAACTCAAGCAACTAAAAGGTGTCTTAGATCTTGCTGGTAAGGCGAGATTTAAAACAGTTAGCGCGCGTGTGATAAGTAAGGGTGGTACTGCCACAATAAGTGAATCGATAGTTATCGATCAGGGATCCAACGCCGGTATTCGTCGCGATATGACAGTAATTGCGGCCTCTGGATTGGTAGGAGTAGTGAAGTCCACCACCGCAAGCGCCTCTGTGGTGATGCTTATGAGCGATCCCGCGTTCCGAGTGGGAGTGCGCGTCGCGGGCTCACAATTTATGGGAATCTTAAGTGGTGAAGGTCAGAATCGCTTCTCCCTTCAGATGTTGAGCGCCGCGGCTGACATATCTGTAGGGGATGTGCTTTTATCAAGAGGAAGTTCCGGTGATGCTCCGTTTGTTCCTGGTGTTCCGGTTGGAAAGATCGTCTTCGTTGAGAACGCTATTGGACAGCTAACTAAACAAGCGAGAGTTGAATCATTTGTAAATCTAAATTCAATAGGGGTTGTGAGCGTCGTGCTCGACTCGCGTGGAAACAACCCTGGAGATGCGTTAGTTCCATCCGCTCCGCGCCCCGCACCAACTGTCACGGTGTTTGTCACCCCTTCACCTAATGAGTAATTGAGTAGATAAGCATGTCAATCAATCGAGTTCCGATCAGCGCTGGCTTGCTTTTACTAGTTTTTCTCTTTCAGGAGACTTTTGTAAACCGAATCAACTTTTACTTGGGTGGATTTGCGCTTTATCTGGCTTTCGCGATTGCTTGGATACTTAGGGAAGAGCGTTCCTCCGCAGTCCTGATTGGATTTCTCGCAGGCCTGATTGCCGATCTCTCGCCGACGTTAGAAGCGCCTTTTGGGCTATGGACTTTCACAATGACGGGGCTAGCTTTCTTGATTGTTACATATGTGCTTGGTTCCTTAGATTCAAACATGAGTCCATTAACGCTCTCGATAGTGACAACTATCTTTTGTTCTATCGCGCTCATGCTCTTCGTCATTTTCGGCGCAATTCTCGGCCAAGATCTTCCATCGCTCTCTGTTCTGGCCAGGGAGTTGATAGGAAATGCGCTCTGGTCATTTGTACTTGCCCCCCTCTACATCCCAATTGCTATTCGCACCCATAAGCTCTCCTTGAGCGCGCGGGAGAGATCATGAGAGATAGATCCGCTCTAGCGATAGTTGTTGCTCAGGTTTTCGTTGCTTCACTCATGATCGCACTTTTCGGACGGCTCTTTTATCTTCAGATTGCAGACGGTCCGCGCTACCAACAGGCCGCTCTTGATATTCAGAGCCGCGACATTGTTACCCCGGCGCTACGAGGATTAATTGTGGATAGCAGGGGTGAACCGCTAGCAGCAAATAAAGCTGGGCTTATGGTGACGGCCGATCGATCAGTACTTGACCGCGAAAAAGATAAGGGCAGAAATGTTTTGTATCGAGTGGCCCAAGTACTCGAACTAAATCCAAAAGATGTCTACATCCGCACCAGACTCTGCGGTGAGCTACCGAAGGAAGAGCAGAACGGATGCTGGAACGGAAATCGTTATCAACCGATTCCGATTACAAAAGATGCAACTGAAGCCCAAGTACTAAAGCTGCTCGAACGTTCTGACATATTTCCAGGAATAAGCGCTGAACCAGTTTCAATAAGAAACTATCCAAGCATTTCCGGAGAACGAGGGACACATGTTCTCGGTTACGTTGGACCAGTAACCGAAGCAGATCTCAATAATGAGAAGGGCAAGCGCTTTTACCGAAATGAGTTAATTGGTAAAGCCGGAATCGAATATGTCTACGATGAAGCGCTCCGCGGAACGCCGGGAGTGAAAACTGTTATCGTAAATAATAAAGAATCAGTTACAAGAGAGTCTAGAAATATTGCACCAATTCCCGGTAATCATCTTGTACTAAATATAAATGCGAAACTACAGAGTGCGGTCGAAAGAGAGCTTGAAGCTTCAGTTCTACGAGCTCGTGCTAACGGTTATAGGGGAGATGCGGGCGCTGCAATTGTTACTGACTTGGAGGGAAGAATTCTTGCAATGGCTTCCTACCCAGATTACGACCTAAATATCTGGGAGAACGGAATCACAGTCCGCCAAGCCAAAGAGTTGTATAGCGAGGCTTCCGGTGTTCCAGCGTTATCACGCGCGATTCAAGGGGTATTTGCGCCGGCTTCTACATTTAAGGTGGTTTCGCTCTCCGCAGCAGTCGAGGCCAATTACAGTCTAAAAGCTAGCTATGACTGTCCCGCCACCGTTCAAATTGGTGATCGAACTTTTAGGAATTTTGATAGTAAGCCAGCCGGAAAAATCTCTATGACTACCGCGATGGCGATCTCCTGCGACTCTATTTGGTATCAGATTGCCTACGATGAGTGGGTAAGAGATGGGGGATTGAAGCCTAAGGAAAACTCCAACGACTACTTCTTCAAGACGGCAGCTGGTTTCGGAGTTGGCGCAAAGACTGGGATCGACCTTCCCTCTGAGCAACGTGGTCGCCTTCCCAATCGAGAGTGGAAGTCAGCCTGGTATGAGAACAACAAGGACTTTTATTGCAATTACCGAGAACGGGCGAAGAAGTCTCAATTGACAGCATACTTAATTGAGATTGCGCGAGAGAACTGTCTCGATGGCGACAAAGTTCGCGCCGGAGACATGGTTAATTTTTCAATCGGTCAAGGTGATCTCCTCATGACACCGATTCAGATGGCAGTTATGTACGGTGCAATCGCCAACGGAGGAAAGCTCTTTCAGCCATCGGTTGCTAGGGCCATTGTTTCGCCAACGAATAAAGTTCTTGAAGAGTTCCAACCAAAAGTTAATAGCAAACTTCCCATCAAGAAAGCGACATTGAAATTTATCCAAAACTCCCTCCGGGCGGTGGTAACAAATGGAACTGCAACAGGAGCTTTTTCGGGATTGCGTACGGAGGTAAGTGGCAAGACTGGAACTGGTCAAGTTTTCGGATTAAATGTAGATGGAAGCGCAAAAGATGACACCTCTTGGTTTGCATCTTATGCACCTGCCAAGAAGCCTCAGTTTGTGGTGGTAATGATGGTTAGCCAAGGAGGATTTGGAGCTTCGACCAGTGGATTGGGTGTCAGGAGAATTTACGAGGATATTTTTGGCGAGAACGGCAAGGATGCGATATTTCCTAGTGGACCTTCAACACGCATTCCATCAATCAAATTTACTTCAGGAGTTAGATCATGAAGGGCACATTCACTAGATCTAAATCAGAGCGACGTCACTTTTTAACCGAGAGCGATCCGGTCATAAACATTGCAGTAATGGCACTCTCCATCATTGGAATTATCTTGGTCTATGCAGCCACACGAGATTGGTTTGCAGCAAATAACCAAGATCCTGAGTATTACTTGAAGCGCCAACTAATTAATGTTGTCATTGGTATTGCCCTTGCTTATGGCGCCACTCTTGTGGATTACCGCGTGCTTCGGGCATACACTCCCATTCTTTGGGGAATCGGAGTTTTAGGGCTAACTGCAGTGTTGATTCCAGGGTTAGGTAGCGTAGTTAATGGTGCGCGTTCTTGGATTTCACTTCCAGGAGGATTCCAGATTCAACCAGCTGAGTTGGCGAAGCTAACAATCATTGTTGGTATGGCACTGATTCTCTCCGAGCGAGAAGCGGGTGAGGAGGGGCCGAGTGATCGACAGGTTCTCTATTCACTAGTTGTCGCTGCTGTTCCGATTCTCTTAATTGTGCTTCAGCCCGATCTTGGCACAATATTAATCATCAGCGCTGCCGTCGTTTTAATTATTGCCATCTCCGGAGCTCGACTCCGATGGGTGATTGGATTACTAATTGTTGGTGTTTCTGGCGCATATATTGCAGTTGCATCCGGTGAGGTAAGTGATTACCAATTAAATCGACTTCGTTCCTTCATCGATCCATATGCTGATCCACAAGCAAGTGGCTATCAACTTCGTCAAGCACGTATCACAATCGGTAGCGGAGGTTTACTCGGTAAAGGGCTTTTTGATGGACCGCAAACCAATGGAAGGTTTGTCCCAGAACAACAAACTGACTTCATATTTACTGTTTCTGGTGAAGAGCTTGGCTTTCTAGGATCTTCTGTCATCCTGCTTTTATATTCCATGATTTTGATGCGTGGCTTTGCAATTGCAAAACGTACTAATGATTTGTTTGGCCGACTTGTAACCATGGGAGTAGTTGCATGGTTCTCATTCCAGATTTTCCAGAACATCGGTATGACTATGGGGTTGATGCCGATGACCGGCGTTCCATTGCCATTCCTTTCTTATGGCGGCTCGAGCATGTTCGCGAATATGATTGCAATTGGCCTTCTACAAAATGTTTATCAACGCTCTAGATAACCCTTATTTCGCGCTAATTAGGCGGCATGGAGCACTTATGACATACTAGCCCGGCAATCGCCTCGACTCCTCGAGGTCGCCAGACCGCTCTTTAGGTGCGGTCGGCTGATCCGGTAACTGAGGCGCCACCGAAGGTTTTTTAGATGAATCGCCCTAACGGGCGGGGATAAAGGATTTTGTTATGGCTGATGAGCCAAAAAAGACGCGTAAGCGTGCTGTAAAGAAAGCCGCTACCAAAGAAGTAAAAGAAACCAAGACAGTAACCAAGACAGATAGCAAGACGGATAACAAGAAGGCGAAATCCGCAGCAGTAATACCAACGCCAATTTTCCAGGCAGCTCCAGTTGCTCCCACATCGAGGAAGGCGCCAGCCAAGCCAGCGGCCAAATCCTCAGGTAAGCCTGAGTCAGAGGAGAGGGATAGCGATAACCAAGATAACGAGAACCGCCGTCGCCGCCGTCGCCGCGGAGGACGTGGCCGCCGCCGCTCTGAACGCGATGATGCTCCAGAAAGTAGCTCCAATAGCGTTACTGAAGTAAAGGATAAAGAAGAGTTTGTAGTCGCCGGAGAGCCTGTATTTAAGAAGCGCCGTCGCCGTCGCCGTTCCGGTTCCGATGGCGTAGTTCCCGGTGAGACCGTTGAGGAAGATGGCGTAGTAACTGTTGTAAAGGTTCGCGAGAAAAAGCAACAGAGTGAACGTCCACGCGAGCGGAAGAGCTTTGAGCGTAGAGATCGACGTGATCGTTTCCGTGATCGCGATAGAGATAGAGATCGAGATCGCGGTAGAGACCGAAATCGTTTTGGTGATTATCGCGAGAATCGTCGCCGCGGAACCATCCTTACCGATGCTGAGTTCCTAGCGCGCAGAGAATCTGTAGATCGCGAGATGTTGGTTCGCCAGCAAGGTGATCGCACCCAGATTGCAATTCTTGAAGACAACATCCTCGTTGAGCACTATGTAAATAAAAATAGCAATATCTCATACGTTGGAAACGTCTACCTTGGAAAAGTACAGAACGTCTTGCCTTCTATGGAAGCTGCATTCGTCGATATCGGCAAAGGTCGTAACGCAGTTCTTTATGCAGGCGAAGTAAATTGGGATGAATCAGGTCTTGCCGACAATAAAGAGCGGAAGATTGAGCGCGTTCTAAAGACCGGCCAATCCGTACTTGTACAAGTAACTAAGGATCCAATCGGCCAAAAGGGTGCTCGCCTAACAAGTCAGATCTCCCTTCCAGGTCGCTACCTTGTCTATGTACCCGGTGGCGGTATGAGCGGTATATCTCGCCGCCTTCCCGATAGCGAACGTAATCGCCTTAAGGATATTTTGAAAGGTCTTATCACCGATGATGAAGGCGTCATTGTCCGCACCGCTGCAGAAGGTGCATCAGATGAAGAGTTAACAAGAGATGTTGTCCGCCTCAAGGCGCAATGGGATGACATCAAGAAAAAATCGGAGAGCTCCTCAACTAGCGCTCCAACACTGCTTTACGGAGAACCAGATCTAGCTATTCGAGTTATTCGCGATATCTTCAATGAAGATTTCCGTAAATTGACTGTACAAGGCGGAAATGCCTGGGATGACATCAATAACTACTTAGGTCATATTGCTCCTGAATTGATGTCAAAAGTTGAGAAGTGGAGCGGAAGCAAGGATCTGTTTACCGAGAATCGGGTAGATGAACAACTTGCCAAGGCGCTCGACCGTAAGGTCTATCTACCTTCTGGTGGCTCACTTGTAATCGATCGAACAGAAGCGATGGTTGTGATTGATGTAAATACCGGAAAATTCATCGGTAAAGGTGGAAACCTCGAAGAGACGGTTACCAAAAATAATTTAGAAGCCGCGGAAGAGATTGCTCGACAACTCCGACTTCGCGACCTTGGCGGAATTATCGTTATCGACTTCATCGATATGGTTCTTGAATCAAATCGTGAACAAGTCTTAAGAAGGCTGGTCGAGTGTCTTGGAAGAGATCGAACCAAGCACCAAGTTGCCGAAGTAACTTCACTGGGCTTAGTGCAAATGACTCGAAAGCGCGTCGGACAGGGCTTAATCGAAGCCTTCTCAACAACATGCGAAAGTTGCGCTGGGCGCGGAATTCATGTTCATATGGAGCCGGTTGAAAAGAAGAAGTTGGATCGCGAGATGAAACCGACTGTGCCGAGCGAAGAAGTAGTAGAAGAGGCGCAAGATTCAAATCAGGAGCGCTCCACAGACGATGTTGTTGAAGTTGAGGCGGAAAAGCCTAAATTCGGCCGTCGTCGCAGAAGGGCCTCCTCCTCTGGCGTCCTTACCCCGAACGCCTAACTCCCATCCGGCAGAACCTAAGCCTCAGTTTGACCCTACCTACGCTCAATCCGTAACCTAGCCCCCTGCTCGCGCCGCTAATCTGGCGTGACTAAAGAAGTGAAGTCGAGGAAGGAAAATCGTGTACGCAATCGTTAAGGCTGGCGGGCGCCAAGAAAAGGTCGCCGTCGGTGACACCGTTTTCGTAGATCGAATTGAGGCTGCGCCTGGTTCGACCGTTACCTTCCCAGCCGTTCTAGTTGTAGATGGTGAGGCTGTTACTTCTGATCCAAAGGTTCTCTCTGGAGTAAAGGTAACTGGCGAAGTTATCTCTGAAGTGAAGGGACCGAAGATTCATATCCTTCGCTACAAGGCAAAGACTGGCTATCGCCGTCGCCAAGGTTTCCGTTCCAAGAACACGCGCGTGAAAATCACCGCGATCAATGGTGTGAAGTAAGGAGCTAAAGAGAAATGGCATCCAAAAAGGGCGTTTCCTCGACACGAAACGGTCGCGATTCGAATCCACAATTCCTCGGAATTAAGCGCTTCGGTGGCCAAGTCGTAAATAGCGGTGAAATACTCGTACGTCAGCGCGGTACAAAGTTCCATCCAGGAAAGAATGTCGGAATCGGAAAAGATGACACGCTATTTGCTCTCGCATCAGGCGCTGTTGAATTCTCAAACGCTCGCGGACGTCGCGTCGTAAACATCGTACCGGTTTCGTAACACACGGACTTTAAGAAGAACGGGTCCGTCGCTACGGGCCCGTTTTTTATTTTCTAGAAAGGAGCGTCATGGCTACATTTGTAGATCGCGTGACGCTTCATGCTGCTGCAGGTAAAGGTGGCGACGGTTGTATCTCAGTACATCGAGAGAAATTTGTTCCACTCGGCGGACCAGATGGTGGAAGCGGCGGTCGTGGTGGGGATGTAATTCTTGTTGTTGATCCAGGCGTGACCACGCTCCTTGATTTCCATCACTCACCACATCGGAGCGCTACCTCTGGCCGACAAGGACATGGTGCGTTAAAAAACGGTCCAGATGGTGATGATCTGATCTTGGGCGTACCGAATGGAACGGTCGTACTTACAAAAGATGGTCACGTTCTTGCTGACTTAGTTGGAATCGGTACGCGTTTTGTAGCCGCCAAAGGTGGCCAAGGTGGACTTGGTAATGCTGCGCTCTCATCTTCGCGCCGTCGCGCCCCAGGTTTTGCTCTCCTCGGTGAACCAGGCGAGAAGCGCACGCTAGTTCTTGAACTTAAATCGGTAGCTGATATTGGATTGATTGGCTTTCCAAGCGCTGGAAAATCCTCACTAGTTGCCGCCGTCTCAGCAGCTCGGCCAAAGATTGCCGATTATCCATTCACAACGCTCGCTCCAAATCTTGGTGTAGTACAGGCTGGCGATTCAAGATTTACTGTTGCTGATGTACCAGGTCTAATTCCGGGAGCCTCCGAAGGAAAAGGGCTTGGACTTGAGTTTCTCCGTCACGTCGAGCGCTGCGCAGCGCTAGTTCATGTACTTGATTGCGGTTCGCTTGAAACAGTGCGAGATCCAATTAAAGACTTCGAAATTATTGAAGCGGAGCTAAAGAACTATT
Organism: Candidatus Nanopelagicaceae bacterium; assembly: GCA_023254845.1. GTDB lineage: Bacteria > Actinomycetota > Actinomycetes > Nanopelagicales > Nanopelagicaceae > MAG-120802. The sequence continues at coordinate 15,790 of JALRKE010000013.1, forward strand.
CGGCTGATTTAAGTGACCGCCCTCGGATCATCGCGCTCAATAAAGTTGATCTTCCAGATGGCGCTGCCATCGCCGATATGGTCGCACCAATCTTTAGAGAGCGAGGTTATGAGGTTTATAAGATCTCAGCTGCTGCTCATATCGGCCTTCAAGAACTCCTCTATGCGATGGCGCGAACCGTTAACGAGTATCGCGCTCGCCAATCTTTAGATGAGAAGACTCGAATTGTGCTTCGACCAACTCCGGTTGATGATCGTGGCTTTAAGGTTATTGCAAATGAAGATGGCTCATTTACGGTGATTGGAACTAAGCCAGAGCGCTGGGTACACCAAACTAACTTTGCAAATGCTGAAGCGATTGGCTACCTCGCTGATCGACTCGCAAGTCTTGGAGTTGAGCGAGAGCTATTTAAGCTAGGTGCGAAAGCTGGCGATGAAGTTCGTATCGGTAGCGATGAAGATGCGGTCGTATTTGATTGGGAGCCTACAATCGAAGCAGGCGCCGAACTCCTTGCTGGCCCACGTGGAGATGATCTGCGAATTCCAAGAGGTTGGGAGAAGTTCGATGAGGAAGCTGTCGATCAATTGGATGATGAAGAATTAGCCCAACAGTGGGAGTACCAAGTTGCTGACCCAACTTCGCCCAGGATTGAAGGTGATTCCAAGTGAGTAATCGCGAGGAATTACGCGCTCCTAAGCGGGTAGTAATCAAGATTGGTTCCTCATCGCTAACCGGAGTTGATGCAGCTGGCTTAAAGTCCGATGCAGTTGATGCCTTAGTAGATGTTGTTGCGAACTTGAAAAAGTCTGGAAGCGAAGTTGTTATTGTCTCATCTGGCGCGATTGCTGCGGGATTAGCACCCCTTGGACTTAATACAAGACCAAAGGATCTCGCTACCCAACAAGCAGTGGCTTCGGTGGGCCAAGGCTTGCTAGTGCATAGGTACACCGAATCACTAGCTCGCTATTCGATTGTTGGTTCCCAAGTTCTCTTAACGATTGATGATGTAGTTCGCCGCTCTCATTACCAGAATGTCCAACGCACTTTAACGAAATTGCTACAACTTGGAGTTGTTCCAATCATTAATGAGAATGATTCAGTTGGAACCCAAGAAATTCGCTTTGGCGATAATGACCGGATTGCAGCGCTTGTTTCGCATCTGATTGGCGCTGATTTACTCATTCTTGTGACTGATGTTGATGCGCTTTACGACGCGCCGCCATCACAAGCTGGCGCAAAGCCAATCTATGAAGTTGAAGATATCTCGGTACTAAGTGGCGCAGAAATTGGTGGCACCTCTTCAAAGGTTGGAAGCGGGGGAATGGTCACAAAAATTGAAGCCGCACGTATCGCAACTGGCGCTGGAATTCCGTTACTTCTAACTTCCCTTGCCAAGGTAAGTGAGGCAATAAAGGGTGAGAAAGTCGGAACACTCTTCAAAGCTATTCGGGAGCGTCAACCATCCCGGTTACTTTGGTTAGCGCATGCCGCAACTCCGCTTGGAAAGTTGCATGTCGATGAGGGCGCAGCCAAAGCGCTCCGTGAAAGAGGCGTCTCACTTCTTCCTGCTGGAACCACGAAAGTAATCGGTAATTTCAGCGCAGGAGATACCGTAGAAATAGTTGCCCCAGATGGTTCGGTGATAGCTCGTGGACTTGTTGGCTTTGATTCAGACGAAATCCCTGCCATGTTGGGACGCTCCACAAAGGAGTTGGGGCGCGATTTGGGTCCGGAATTTGAGCGAGAGCTGGTTCACCGAGATGATTTGGTTCTTCTATGAGTAACGATCAATTAGTAGCTGAATTAGCGGAAACTGCTCGGAGGGCCGCACAAACTCTTAGAGCCAGCTCATATGAAGTTCGCAAGAAAGCCCTACTTGCGATTGCTAGTGAATTGGATGCTTCCCGTAGCGAGATATTGGCTGCAAATATTGAAGATGTCACGCGCGAGCGAGCCGCTGGATTATCTGAATCACTTCTTGATCGCCTCTTACTTAATGACTCGCGAATCGATGGAATCATTGGTGGCACTAAGAAAGTTGCAGCATTACCGGATCCACTTGGACGAGTAATCAATTCACGATCTTTAGAGAATGGTTTAGAGCTAACCCAATTGGCCGTCCCCTTCGGCGTAGTTGGAATGATTTATGAAGCCCGCCCGAATGTCACAGTAGATGCTGCTGTAATTTTATTGATGTCTGGAAACGCAGCCTTAATGCGTGGCTCATCGACGGCAAAAAAGAGTAATGAAGTACTTGTTAAGGTAATCAAGCAAGCCTTGACTAAAAGTGAGATTTCCCCAGAGGTAATCCAATTGATTCCCTCCGATGATCGCGACACGGTCAGGGCGCTACTACATGCGCGTGGCAAAGTTGATCTAGTCATCCCTAGAGGTTCTGCGGCGTTGATTCGTACCGTTGTAGATGAAGCATTAGTCCCAACGATTGAAACTGGTGCGGGCGTATGTCATGTCTTCGTCGATAAAGATGCCAATCTCGAAAAAGCTTTACCAATAGTCATCAACGCAAAAACTCATAGGCCTTCGGTATGTAATGCAGCTGAGACTTTATTGGTGCACGAAGATATCGCCGACAAGTTCTTACCAATCGCGCTAAAGGCGCTAAGTGGCGCCAAGGTTAAATTGCATTGCGACCTGAGAACTCTGAAGGTAGCTGAGAGCCTCGGAATAGGTGCATCAATCGCCGATGAGCGTGATTGGTCGACGGAGTACGGAACTCTTGAAATGAATGTAGGCGTTGTTTCTGATGTCGATGGAGCAATGAACCATATAAACAAGTACGGAACTCAGCACACAGAAGCTATCGTCACTGAGAACGAAGCGACAGCTAATCGCTTTATTGCGCTCTCAGACTGTGCTGCCGTCATGGTCAATGCCTCTACTCGTTTTACCGATGGGGAAGAGATGGGTTTTGGAGCAGAAATTGGAATTTCAAATCAGAAACTTCACGCCCGGGGACCGATGGGCTTAGATCAAATGACCACCACCACTTGGGTAGTAAGAGGGAGTGGGCAAATCCGAAAGTAATTTCGGTAAGGTGACCTCTATGTCAAAGATTTC
>JALRKE010000140.1 GCA_023254845.1 Candidatus Nanopelagicaceae bacterium
CTGTCGGTGTTGCCGATACCACCGGAACACCACCGAAACTGAGGGGTTAGCCAAGAGCGCGAGGCCTTTTCGCGAACCGTAGTCCGTATAGAAATAGAGACCGTGCTCATCAATCCCCCGCAGGAGAACGGTGCGCGACGAGGGCTCTCCATCGGGGTCGATGGTGGAGAGAACCATGGCGTTTGGCTCATAGATTTCAGCCTCATCCGCTTCTGTAACCCATGCAGAGAGCTGCTCGAGGGGATCCGCCAGGAGGGAGCCTTCTTCCAAAGACAGAGAACCGTAGTCCTGGCGCTTAGCGAGAGGATCGAGTGTCACGCGATTACCTCCCCCATCGAGTGGACCTGAGGGGACTCGAACCCCTGACCCCCTGCATGCCATGCAGGTGCGCTACCAGCTGCGCCACAGGCCCGTGCGTTGAAAGCACACGCAAGCCTACTACAGGCCCTCCTGGGTATTTGCGTCACCGCCGTTGAGGAGCTCGGCCGGAAGAGAGATGAGTGGACAGTCGCGCCAGAGCCGCTCCAATTGATAAAACAACCGTTCTTCTTCGTGAAAAACGTGGACGACAATGTCGCCGAAATCCAACAAAATCCAACGGCCATCGGCCCGACCCTCTTGGCGCAAACGTTTGGCCCCATCCTCCAGGAGCCGTTCTTCCACTTCATCAGCGATGGCTTGAACCATGCGCTCATTACGACCGCTACAGATGAGGAAAACATCGGTTAGAGCAATCTGATCGGATACGTCAAGAGCGACGAGATCGGTGGCCAACTTATTGCTGGCGGCAGTAGCAGCCAGGACCGCACGATGCGAAGCAGTATCGCTCGCAGCCA
>JALRKE010000141.1 GCA_023254845.1 Candidatus Nanopelagicaceae bacterium
CCGGAGTACGGAATGCGCGGACGATTGCCTGAAACACCTATGGACCTCCCTTGGGACCTAGCTAACTAGGCGTTGACGCTGCCGCCGGCAGCTTCAATCTTTGTCTTTGCCGACGCGGATACCTTGTCAACAACGACCTCAAGCTTAACCGACACGTCGCCATTTCCTAGGACCTTCACCGGCTCACCCTTGCGAACTGCACCCTTGGCAACTAGGTCACCAACGGTAACCTTGCCACCCTTCGGGTATAGCTCACCGAGCTTGTCCAGGTTTACAACCTGGTACTCAACACGGAATGGGTTCTTGAATCCACGCAGCTTAGGAGTGCGCATAACCAGGTTCACGCCACCACCCTCGAAACCGAGGCGAGTAGTGGTACGAGCGCCAGTTCCCTTGGTACCGCGACCTGCGGTCTTACCCTTGGAACCCTCACCCAGACCCTTACGAGTCTTCTCCTTCTTGGCACCAGGTGCTGGACGCAGGTGGTGCAGACGAAGAATCTGGCTCTTCTCCTTTGGAGCGGCTGGCTTCTTTGCAGCTGGCTTTGCAGCAGCCTTAGGAGCCTCTGCCTTGGCAGCGGTCTCCTTAGCGGCAGCTGGCTTTGCAGCGGCAGCCTTGGCAGGTGCCTTAGCTGGTACCTTTGCAGCAGCTGGCTTAGCGGCGGCCTTAGGGGCAGCAGCCTTGGCGGGTGCCTTGGCAGCAGCCGGCTTAGCAGCGGCAGCCTTGGCAGGTGCCTTTGCAGCAGCTGGCTTTGCGGCTGGCTTCTTAGCCGCTGGCTTCTTTTCTTCAGCCATTAGTCGATCTCCTCAACCTTGACTAGGTGGGCAACG
>JALRKE010000142.1 GCA_023254845.1 Candidatus Nanopelagicaceae bacterium
ATGTGGTTCTTCCCGGTGGCCATTGCCGCGGGTAACACCGTGGTGCTCAAGCCCAGCGAGAAAGACCCCTCCGCGTCGATGTGGATTGCAAACCTCTGGAAAGAGGCGGGTCTACCCGATGGTGTCTTCAACGTTGTCCACGGCGACAAGGTTTCCGTGGACGCACTGCTCGAGCACCCGGATGTGGAATCAATTTCGTTTGTGGGATCCACCCCCATTGCTCAGTACGTCTATGAGACCGGTGCCCGCAACGGCAAGCGCGTCCAAGCTCTCGGCGGAGCAAAGAACCACATGCTCGTGTTGCCCGATGCTGATTTGGACTTGGTCGCAGATTCTGCGGTGAACGCTGGCTTTGGTTCTGCCGGTGAGCGTTGCATGGCGATTTCTGTGGTGGTGGCTGTCGACCCGATTGGCGACGAGTTGGTCGCTGCGGTCAAAGAGAAGATGGCTGCCATCAAGGTCGGTGATGGGCGTCGCTCCTGTGACATGGGACCGCTGGTGACCGAGGTTCACCGCGACAAGGTTGCCTCGTATATCGAGATTGCCGAGAAGGACGGTGCCACCGTCGTGACCGATGGGCGCACCGTCCAAGCCGATGGTGAGGCTGCTGGTTTCTGGTTAGGACCCACACTGATCGATCACGTTCCCACCACCTCGAAGGTGTATCAGGAGGAAATCTTTGGACCGGTCCTCTCCGTGGTCCGAGTGAAGTCCTACGAAGAGGGTGTGGCTCTGATCAACTCGGGCGCATTCGGTAATGGAACTGCTATTTTCACTAACGATGGCGGTGCGGCACGCAAGTTCGTCACCGACATCCAGGTCG
>JALRKE010000143.1 GCA_023254845.1 Candidatus Nanopelagicaceae bacterium
GAACATTGCTGGGAATGCCAGGCTGTATAGGCCAAGGAACCAAGTGACGCCAGCTCCAGCCAAGACAGCCAAGAACATACCCATCACCTTGGAAGTGGTGCCTTCCATGGTCATCCGTGTTTGGGTGATGCGACCAAACTCCTCATCAACCACGCTCGGCGAGATGCGCTCTGCCATGAGTCCGGTCTTCATAGACTGATTGAAAGCTGGATTGTGTGACAACTTGGCTCCTTTTAATAACTGGTTCAGGCCTGATTCTAAGTTAGGAAACTGGAAATATCCTGCGAAAATGCTGCTTGTGGTGGACCTGAGGGGACTTGAACCCCTGACCCCCTGCATGCCATGCAGGTGCGCTACCAGCTGCGCCACAGGCCCAAAGCTCCGCTAGTCTACACAACTTCAGTCGGTTGGCACCACCGGGCAGTCACGCCAAAGGCGCTCGAGTGAGTAAAACTCGCGCTCCTGCTCGTGCATCACATGAACAACCAGGTCTCCGAAGTCAAGGAGAATCCACCTTCCAGTCTGCTTACCCTCGCGAAAGCGAGGTTTGAGCTTTTCCTCCTGCAATGCGTCCTCGATTGCATCGGCGATGGCGACAGCCTGTCTTTCGTTCTTGGCAGACAAAATCAGAAAGACCTCGGCAAGAGCGAATGGGTCGGTAACGTCAAGGGCGACCAAATCGGTTGCTAACTTGTCCCGAGCTGCCTGGGCTGCGACCTTGAGGTGGGCAATGGTTCTTGCGGATGCTGGCAACTACTAGCCACCAATCAGGGACAAAATCGTTATCACCGCAAAGATTGCGGCTCCACCCATCGCGGTG
>JALRKE010000144.1:0-556 GCA_023254845.1 Candidatus Nanopelagicaceae bacterium
CATGATGCGTGCAATTCACAAGTTGCCGCTGAAGGCTCGCATTATCAAGCGTGACGAAGGTGACGCATAATGATCGGTTCAAAGAACCTATCCCCACAGGACCTAGACAAGATCGAGGACTCCCTGTTGGTTGAGGAGCTGCGCAAGGCGAAGGAAGAGCTATTCAACCTGCGCTTCCAGAGTGCCACCGGCCAGCTAGACAACCACGGTCGTCTGAAGGCTGTGAAGCGCGACATCGCTCGCATCTACACCGTGCTGCGCGAGCGCGAGCTCGGCATTCGTGCCGTGCCGACCCCAGCACCAGCAAAGAGCGCAGCCAAGAAGAAGGCTGACGAGACCAAAGCCGAGGAGGCATAAAGATGGCTGAAGAGAAGAAGCCAGCTGCCAAGAAGCCAGCCGCTAAGGCTGCAGCTCCAAAGGCTGCTGCCAAGCCAGCTGCAAAGGCTGCCCCGAAGGCTGCCGCAAAGCCAAAGGTTGCGAAGGCTCCAAAGGAGATCAAAGAGGTCTCCCGCGGCTACCGCAAGTCCCGTCGTGGCTATGTTGTTTCGGACAAGAT
>JALRKE010000144.1:566-820 GCA_023254845.1 Candidatus Nanopelagicaceae bacterium
ACCGCAAGAAGCACCCGCTTTACGGCAAGGTTATGCGCGTTTCCAAGAAGATCAAGGCACATGACGAGAACAACACCGCCGGCATCGGCGACCTCGTGCTAATCGACGAGACTCGTCCACTGTCCGCAACTAAGAACTGGCGCCTAGTCGAGATTCTCGAAAAGGCTAAGTAACCCCTAGGTCTAACGGTCGGAAATCGTTAGCCACAAAACAAGGAGAACAAAGTGATTCAGCAGGAATCCAGACTCAAGGTC
>JALRKE010000145.1 GCA_023254845.1 Candidatus Nanopelagicaceae bacterium
AGTGAGGCAAGGCCCTCGACAAATTCCCCGTCTTCTGTTTCCGCGTGGGCCGCCCACTTCTCTCCCAAACCCGGGCTGAAAGCGTGCGAATACTCGGGGAACACCACCAGGTGTGAGCCTGCGGAGGCCGCAGCGCCAACCCACGGCTCCATAGCCTCCAGGTTCTCGCTCGCAGTACCGTGCGGCGCATACTGCACCACGCTGACACCCAGAGCCGACATGGACTAAGCCTAAAGTGCAAAAACAGAACCCCCTCCGAGGAGGGGGTTCTGACGTGGTTGCGGGGGCAGGATTTGAACCTACGACCTCTGGGTTATGAGCCCAGCGAGCTACCGAACTGCTCCACCCCGCGGCGAAGCACCCATGCTAACACGCCAGGCGCCAGGCTGTCTCCCTACTGACTGAGCACCAGCGCCCGTGAAAGGGCATCGGTCAGTCGCTGGTCAGCTTCTGCCGCGGCGACCAGGTCATTCGCGCGGTAAGCAGCCTCTCGATCGAGAAGCGCCTGACGAGCGTCAGCCAGGGCAGCCTGGAGCTCTGTGGAGATCACGATGCCGGTGTCGGGTTCAGCGTCCACTCCCGCATCCGTGTCGGGCTCTGGAGCCGGTGTGGGAGCAGGAGCCTCGTCCTGTGGCTCACTCGGTGCGGTGCTGCCATCCGAGTCTCCGGCTTGCGCACCCGAGTCACCCCCAAACAGGGCATCCAGTGCTTGATCCAGGGTGTCCTCGAAGGCAATCTTCTCTCCGAAGGAGACCAGGATCTTCCTCAACAGCGGATAGGACGTGTCACCGGTGGAGCGAACGTAAACCGGCT
>JALRKE010000146.1 GCA_023254845.1 Candidatus Nanopelagicaceae bacterium
AGACAATGCATTTAATGCAAGCTGCATGCAATAACGCAAGTTATGATCTGTGGAGACAATATTCTAATCGCATAAAATCTAATCCTCCTATTCATCTGCGCGACTTGTTAGACATAAAACCAATTGGACCATCAGTATCCATCGATGAAGTGGAGAGTATTACTTCGATACGCAAAAGGTTTGTGACTCCTGGGATGTCACTTGGAGCGCTCAGTCCTGAGGCACATAAAACTTTGAATGTTGCAATGAATCGGATAGGCGCCAAGTCTGACTCTGGCGAGGGAGGCGAAGATCCCGCACATTTTACTCCCGAAGCTAACGGCGACAATCCCTCAGCAAAAATAAAGCAAGTTGCTTCCGGAAGATTTGGTGTTACAGCCGAATATTTGAACCAATGTGAGGAACTAGAAATAAAAGTTGCTCAGGGTGCAAAGCCGGGAGAAGGTGGTCAACTTCCGGGGATGAAAGTTACCGATCTTATTGCGCGTTTGAGACATTCGACTAAAGGCGTAACTTTAATCTCGCCACCGCCACATCACGATATTTATTCGATAGAGGATTTAGCACAACTAATTTATGACCTTAAACAAATTAATCCGAGATGTAAGGTGACTGTAAAATTAGTTGCATCTTCTGGAGTCGGCACAATCGCAGCCGGCGTGGCTAAAGCAAAGGCAGATGTTATTCTGATATCTGGGCATAATGGAGGTACAGGTGCTTCTCCAGCTACGTCAATCAAATTTGCGGGCTTGCCTTGGGAAATGGGGTTAACGGAGGCGCATCAAGTTCTTTCTATGAATAAT
>JALRKE010000147.1 GCA_023254845.1 Candidatus Nanopelagicaceae bacterium
TTTGCCATTGAGGACAACTCAGCGGAGATCGCATCGACTGCCTTTTCAATACCGCGCTTTAGCGACATCGGATTGGAACCAGCGGCAACGTTGCGAAGTCCCTCACGAACAAGAGCTTGAGCAAGAACGGTCGCGGTAGTTGTTCCATCACCGGCGACATCATCGGTCTTCTTAGCTACTTCCTTTACAAGCTCGGCGCCGATCTTCTCCCATGGATCATCGAGTTCGATCTCTTTAGCGATCGATACGCCATCGTTTGTGATTGTGGGTGCGCCCCACTTCTTCTCTAGAACTACATTTCGGCCCCTTGGTCCGAGGGTTACCTTCACAGCATCAGCCAAGGTATTCATTCCGCGCTCAAGTCCGCGGCGCGCTTCTTCGTTAAAGGCAATCATCTTTGCCATAGCTTTTTAACTCCCTGTTACTAGAGGTGGTTCGGGCGACTTATCACTCTCGCCCGGCGAGTGCTAACGCCAAGCCTAGGGCGGAGTATTCCCCGGCTCAAATCAGGTCCGGAGTGGGGAGCCATGAGCGAACGTTGTCGAGCGCAGGCGAGACGGGTCGCGGTGGCGACCCCGACGGACCTACTTTGAGCGAGCGGCTATGCGGGCTTCACGTAGGCGGCGGAGGCGCTTGATGAGAAGCGGTGATGCGGCGAGGGCATCCTCGCGATCAATGAGGTTGTTAAGGAGCTCGTAGTACTCGCGAGTGGAGAGGCTGAACTGTTCTTTGATTCCAGTCTCTTTCGCCCCGGCATATCGCCACCATTGACGTTCAAAATCCAGGATACGGA
>JALRKE010000148.1 GCA_023254845.1 Candidatus Nanopelagicaceae bacterium
GTGAAGCACTTGAAGGGCACTAATCTTCAAAAAAATACTTCATGCAATTCATATTCTTAACTCTTCCCAAGAGAAGAGCAGAATAAGATGACGTTTTGGGCGAATTGCTAATATTCGCCCACGTTAATTTTAATAAGTTGAAAGATAAAAAAAGAATTGTAAAAAAAAATAAATAGAAAGAGAACAATTAAAATGAATTAAATTCAAAAACGCTTTTAAATTTAATGGAAACTTAGTAATATTCAAGTGCATAAGCAACTTATAAAAAGGAAACATACAATGAACCCATTAATTTGTGCTGCATCTGTAGTTGGAGCTGGTTTAGCAATTGGACTTGGAGCTATCGGTCCTGGTATTGGTCAAGGTACTGCAGCTGGTCAAGCTGTAGAAGGTATTGCTCGCCAACCTGAAGCTGAAGGAAAGATCCGTGGAACACTTCTTCTTTCTCTCGCATTCATGGAAGCATTAACAATTTACGGTCTTGTAGTTGCATTAGCATTAATGTTCGCAAACCCATTCGTTTCTTAATTTCATTTTTTTGTAATTCAAAAAGAAATACAGTGTTTTCTTTTGGCAGTTTATACAATGTATGGGCTGCCAAAGAACACGAATTTATTCATTTATGAATTTTTAACAGTTTAAACTGTTAAACTAAAAATTTTTATTGATTTTTTTTTGTAAAAAATCATTTAATACAAATTCCAAATCATCTGGAGGTTTTGAATGGTATCACTCGCAGAAGGTTTCGGTTTCAACACTAATATTCTTG
>JALRKE010000149.1 GCA_023254845.1 Candidatus Nanopelagicaceae bacterium
AAATCTTCCTATTTTTGGAATTTGCCTTGGACACCAAATTCTTGCTTTAGCGTTGGGTGCAAAAACTAAAAAAATGAAATTAGGTCATAGAGGTGCTAATCACCCTGTAAAAAATTTATTAAAAGGAAATGTTGAAATCACAAGTCAAAACCATGGATTTGAGATTGTTAGAGAAACTTTGCCAAAGAATATTGAAATAACCCACACATCACTTTTTGATAATTGTATTGAGGGAATTAAATTAAAAGGTAAACCTGTTTTTTCTGTTCAATATCATCCTGAGTCAAATCCTGGTCCTCAAGACAGTGTTTATTTGTTTAAAGAATTTTTTAACGCAATGAAAAAAAATGCCAAAAAGAAAAGATCTTAAAACTATATTAGTTGTTGGTGCGGGACCTATTATAATTGGTCAAGCCTGCGAGTTTGATTACTCAGGCACTCAGGCATGTAAAGCCTTAAAAGATGAAGGCTATAAAGTCATTCTAATTAATTCAAATCCAGCAACTATTATGACTGATCCAGGGGTAGCAGATAAAACCTATATAGAGCCAATTACTTTGGATGTTTTAGAACAAATTATTAAAAAAGAAAAACCAGATGCGATACTTCCAACAATGGGTGGTCAAACTGCTTTGAACCTTGCCATGGAAGCAGAAAAAAAAGGAATTCTAAAAAAATATAAAATTGAATTAATTGGAGCTAATTCAAAAGCAATTTCAAATGCAGAAGATAGAAAAAAATTTAGAAAAAACATGCTTGAGATTGGT
>JALRKE010000014.1 GCA_023254845.1 Candidatus Nanopelagicaceae bacterium
AAGAATCTTCCACCAGGTCTTAAGTTCTGACTTTTGGTGCTCGTGGCGAATTTTTTCGCGGACGATTTGAAGTTCAAGAAGTTCTTCATAAGTCTCAGGTTTCTTTCGCGCAAGCTCGATGATTACCGCATCTGAGAGCAATCGACCTGGAGCAATATCTAACTCTCGCGCTACATTGTCGCGTGCGATCCAAAGCTCTCGAATTAACGCAAGTTCGAATCGAGACTTGATCTGGTGCATCCCGGAAGTTCTCCGCCATGGATCTCGTCTAACTTTAGTTGGGAATATCTTTAGGGAATTAGCAAACTCTTCTTTCGCCCATCCAAGCTTGCCACCATCGATCAATAACTTTTCTACCCCGTCGCGGATATCTAGTAACACGGCAACATCCAAAGCGGCATAGTCAAGCCATTCTTGTTTCAACGGACGGTGTGACCAATCAACTGCGCTATGTTCTTTTGCAATTTGCACTCCCAATAAAGTCTCACATAGCGCCCCGAGTCCAACGCGTTCACAACCAGCGATTCTTGCCCCTAATTCCGTATCGAAGAGAACCTTTGGATCTAGCCCAAATTCTCTTAAGCAATCCAAGTCCTGACTGCTGGCGTGGATTACTGATTCTTCATGAGCAAGCAGCTTGTTAAGTTGTAGCAATTCTGGAGCGCCTGCAAGCGGGATTGGATCTAGGAGGTGAAGACCGCCATCTCTACGAAAAATCTGGATGAGATAAGCGCGGGCGCTATACCGATAGCCACTAGCGCGCTCAGCATCTATCGCGATTGGCCCCGCACCGGCGCGCAGCGATTCTATCGCTAAGAGCAATTCGGAACGGCTCTCTATTACGGAGGGAGTCCCACCTTGAGGGACAGTTAGCGTTTCCATCAATCAGCGCCGCGACTTTAGCGAACTGACTCCTTCTGCGATTGGCGTCAACCCTGAGACAGTTTCAATTAACTTTATCCAGCCATAAAGATGATCAATTAATGAATCCGCTCTAGTCGGAGTCCAAGAAGCTCTAATCTCAATCTCAGATGATTGATCCTTCTCTGAAAGTTGTCCATAGGATGCACTTGTTACTCGAGTGACAGTTCCACTTGTCGAGGAGAATGTCGCATCTACTGAATCTAACGATTCACTAACCCAAGACCAGGCAACGTCGGTAAGCAACGGATCGGATTGGAGATCATCTTCTATCGCCGACCGCACGAAAGTCACAGCTCGAAACTCACCCTCCCACGCACCTTGTCCTGCTGGATCATGGAGCATCACAAAGCGCCCTGTGGCCACATCATCTTCCTGCGAGTCACCCGAGGAGAAACCTGCGCTCACATCGACGGAGAATGCAACGGCATGAGGCGCAAGGCGCTGAGGTGCTGGTACTTCTTCAAAGGAGATTTCTGATCTAGTTTTTAATTCACGAGCAAGCTCACAAAATTTCTCAAATAACAAAGTATTTTGCGAAGTCCCTGGCATGAGAGAAGGGTAGAAGAGGTCACATTCCTAATTCGGGAGGCGCGAGCAGATAAGGTTGCGCGATGGGTTCGTTGCTGGCGCTTCTTTCAAGTCTTCTCTGGGGAACAGCTGATTATCTAGCTGGAAACCTCTCAAAACGCTACCGCGCAATAGCTGTGACTGGGGTATCGCAATTCTTCGGTCTAATTTTTGGGCTCTCGGTCATTGCGATAGGAACCCAATTCGGTTCGCCATTTATTGCTCCAACCCTTGATTGGGATGGATATTTTGTTGCTGGGGTGATTGCGGGAATTTCAGGCTTTATCGGTCTGATTGCTTTTTACTCCGGTCTTGCGACTGGGCGGATGGGAGTTGTAAGTCCTATCAGCTCGCTCTCAGTTTTAATTCCATTAACAGTTGCATATGTCCAAGGCGAACGTGCCACATTGCTTCAAGCTCTAGGAATTACCGTAGCGCTACTTGGAGCTTTCCTCGCCAGTGGTCCGGAGATAAGAGGTGGACTACCTATAAAGCCGCTCATATTTGCGCTAATCGCTGCCCTCGGATTTGGTGGAGCGCTAACTTTTATCGCGATAGGAGCGAAGATTGATTCGATGCACACGATGACTTCTATGCGTGTTGCTTCAGTAACAATCTGTGTTCTGCTCGCCCTGCGCTATCGGACTATTGGGGGATTCAGTAAGAACTTTTTCCCACTGCTAATTTTCATCGGAGTGGCTGACTTTCTTGCAAATTTCCTTTTAGGTGTCGCAACCACAAAGGGGCTAGTTTCCATTGCGTTAGTTCTTGGATCACTCTTTCCAATCGTTACGGCGCTGCTTGCCTTTAAGTTCTTACAAGAGAGGTTGCATCGCGTTCAATATTTTGGAATATGTTTTGCCATCTGCGGAGTAGCGCTCATTTCCACTGGTTAGGAAATTCAAGAGCGTAACGAGGGTTGCCAAATCTCAAAGTTTGTATCGCCAATTGTCTCCGACGAAACTAGTCGATAATTCAAGCGAAGTGCCTCTTCGTCAAGGAGATAATCATCGCCATCCAGATCAACTCTCGATATAAAGATCTGATCAATCACTTGTGCTGCAATCAGATCTCGGAGAAAATTAACTCCACCTTCGATCAGAATTGCGCCCTCTATTTCCTTGCGGGCGACCTGAAGAAGCTCTAGTGGCGATAGGTTGTAGAACCGAACGTCTGATGAAGAGCCACCAATTTCAGTCGATGAGTCTCTAGTGGCTACAAATAGTGGAATCTTGAGGTTCTCATAGGGTTCAGTTCGAAAAGTTGAACCCCCAATAGCTATAGCGCTTGCGCCTTTGCGAAGTGCGTGAAATCTCTTTCTATCTTCCGGCGTACTCAGTGGGCGTGATGAGCCTCGTATGGAGGTCGCTCCATTTCTTGCGATGACGAGATTTGCAAGGATTTGGGCCATAAGGGAACGCTACCTCTCTCTTTCTGGCGCCTTACCGAGAGCTGCCCATACCGAGAGCTGCCCATACTGAGAACTGCCCATACTGAGAAGTGCATTGAGCGCTGAATCGAATGTCAGTGGCGCCTCCTATCTTCAACCCATGATTATTGATTGCGACTCCTGCACTATGCGCGATATCGCTTGTGGCGATTGCGTAGTCTCTATTTTGATTGGCCCACCTGATACCAACCTTGGCTCTGAAGAGGCTCGAGTTATCGATTTACTTGCCTCGAGAGGGATGATTCCCCCGCTCAGATACGAGAATTCCCAAGATTCTCAGCAACCGACGCGCCGCTCAGGTTGAGATAGGCGAGAGCCCCCGGTTAGCCTAAACCGATGTTGAGAGCGCGATTGCTCCTAATAGGAGCCCTTTCATTTGCGCTTATCGCCCCCTTTGCGCCATCTACTAACGCAGCGCCAAACGCCGACCTTGTTCGAGTGCGCCAGGAAGTCGAGCAACTTCAAGAAGATGCCGCCGAAGCCGGTGAGAATGCGCAAGCCGCGAAAGTTCAACTTGCAAAGCTGAAGAGCCAACTCAGCTCCGTCCAACAAGAAGCAGAAGCCCAGAAAGCAAGTGTTGATTCAATCCGACGCTCACTGGCCTCCATAGCAGTTGCTCGATATAAATCTACGGGGCTTGGCGAGGGAGTGGAGCTACTTTTCTCATCCGATCCATCGCTTTATTTATCATCTGCTGGTTCACTTGAGAACATAACGCGAAAACAGTCTGCTGAGCTAAGAAAATACGCGACCGCTAAGCAACGTTTAGACGCTACTTCCTTAACAGTAGAAGACAAGCTTCGGTTGGTTCAAGCAGCTGAAGCTCGCTATCGCGCACAGGCCGCACAAGTAAAACGGAAGTTAGAACAAGCAGAAGAGCTACTTTCAAAATTAGAGAAGAAGGATCGTGAGCGGTTACTAAAACTTCAAGCCATGGATGAAGCTGAACGCCAGGCTTACTCACGTGAACAGGCGCGATTGGCCAATACCGTCTCTGGTCGAGCCGGAGTCGCACTTCGCTATGCCTTCAAACAGATCGGCGATAACTATGTTTGGGGCGCCGCCGGTCCGATCCGTTGGGATTGTTCTGGGCTAACAATGCGCTCTTATGAACAAGCCGGCGTGAGACTTCCACACTCATCTCGAGCGCAATTCGGATATGGACGGTCAATAGCGCGTAGCAATCTTCTTCCGGGCGATTTAGTCTTCTTTGGCTCACCGATTTCACATGTTGGTATCTACGTTGGAAAGAACAAGATGGTCCATGCTCCAAGACCTGGGGCCAAAGTTCAGATTGTTGAATTTGGAAATTACTTCGGGCGCAAGAAGTACGTGGGCGCGCGTCGCCTCTAGCGAACCGCACAAACTTTTACGAATCTATGAATTCCCGAATTCTCCTGGTTACCAATGATTTTGGACCTCGTGCTGGAGGTATCGAAACCTTTGTCATCGGACTTCTAGAGCGCGTTGGGGCTAAGGGAATTGTTGTCTACACATCCCGCCAAAGTGACCATGAGAGCTACGATCTTGATTGGCTGACTAAATATGGCATTGAAGTGATTCGCGATCGGTCAAAGATTCTTCTGCCAACTCCTAGGGTCATCGGAAAACTTCGTAAGTTGATTAAGAGCCGAGAAATCGAAGTCGTTTGGTTTGGAGCAGCGGCGCCATTGGGTCTTGCTGCACGCTGGCTGCGCATCGGTGCGGTAAAACGGATTGTGGCGCTTACACATGGCCATGAAGTTTGGTGGTCAAAGGTGCCGCCCTTCTCGCTTCTTATGCGTGAGATTGGTAAGCACATTGATTATCTCGGGTATCTGGGTGAGTTCACGGGGAATGCAATCTCCCGAGTTATTTCTAGAGAGAAGTTGGTCAAGATTGCACCTGGAATCGACACCAGACATTTTCTACCGCATGAAAAGAAGAAGGGCGTCCCAACGATAATTTCAGTTGGCCGATTAGTACATCGCAAGGGGCAAGATCGACTCGTTGAGGCTTTGGCTATCATCAAAGAGGAAGTGGCCGATGTTCAACTCATCTTTGTTGGCGAAGGTCCATATAGAAAAGAATTGGATCGCTTGATTAAGAAGCATAATCTGCAAGGAAGTGTGAAGTTCCTAGGCAGAATCTCTTATCAGAATCTTCCCAAGTACCTCTCGATGGGGGATATCTTTGCGATGCCATCTAGATCAAGATTATTCGGGCTAGAAGTCGAGGGGTTGGGAATTGTCTATCTCGAGGCAAGTTCATGTGCGCTTCCGGTAATTGGCGGATCTTCCGGGGGTGCCCCAGATGCTGTGATTCACGGCGAGACCGGCTATGTCGTGGATGGCAAGGATGTTAAGGAAATTGCAACGCGCTGTATCGAACTATTGAAAGACGAGACCTTGCGGCTACAAATGGGAAGAAGGGGCCGTGAGTGGGTCGAATCGGATTGGCAGTGGGAAATCTGGTCAGAAAGGTTTAACGACTTACTTCGGAAGTAGCCCGGCGACGCGTGCGGCATTGATTGCTTGAACTCGATTACCCGCCTTTAGTTTTCGATAAATAGCTGCTAGGTGACTCTTAATAGTTGCCTCGCTAACGAATAACCGGGATGCCATCTCTGCAACGGTCTCACCAGTTGGAAGAATTTCCAATATTTCCAACTCCCTAGCTGTTAGACCAAACTGCTCATTTCTTTTTGAGATTAATTCGGTAGCTCGTCTGGTTGAAAATGTGAGTGGATTTAGGACGCTCTTTTCTATCGCATCCACTAATTCGGCTATTGGGGCGCTCTTAGATACATGTGCGCTTGCTCCAGATTGCATACAAGCAAGGATATGTTCAGGTTGGTTAGAGAAAGTTAGCGCGACAATCCCCATCTGTTGGGATAGCGCCCTTGCCCAAGCAATAATCTCCAACCCACTTCCATCTGGAAGATGAAGGTCGACGACAATTACTTCTGGTTTGTGATGTGGAATTTGAACCAATGCCTCTCGTTTGGAAGCTGCCTCACCAATTATCTTTAAATCTTGGTTCCTTGATAGTGCCCGCCTAAGGCCTTCTCGCACGAGGACGTGATCATCTATGACAAGAATTTTTGGGGTCATCTTCTGGGAATTTCTATTAAGTATTCATTTCCGAAACTGCCACTCCTTAGTTCTATCGCGCCACCGAGCGTTTGGACTTGGGCGTTAATCAACTTGAGCCCTAGGGATCGCTCTTTCATAGAGATTGTTGAGTCGCCATCGTCACCTACTCGAACGCGAATCGAATTTGCCGAACTCTCGAAACAAACCCAAAACTTCTTTCCAGTCGAATGTTTGGCCGCATTACGCGCTATCTCCAGAATAAGGGTCGCAAGTGAATTTTCAACCTCAGGTTTTGCCGCCTCTGTAGGTAGGTCTAACTCGATGGTGAAACCCGGAAGGATTCCAGGCAACTCGCTTCTAAGGGAGGTTAAGTCCCTTACTGAGATTAGGTAGAGCTCGTCTCTAAGGTCTTCGGTTAGATCTATTAGGTCTAGTCGAATCTCTCTAAGGGCATTCCGATGAATTGGCGCAAGACTCGACTGGCCAATTAGGGCATCGAGTCGATAACCAAGTGCCGTTAGCTTTTGCGCCGGCCCATCATGGAGCCGGCGCGCTAGTTCTAAGCGTTCGTTCCGATCTTCTCTCTTAGGCAAAGAGTTCGGCGATCTCTGCCGCGAACTCCTTATGAACAACGTGACGCTTAACTGAAAGTTTCGCAGTTAATTGACCGCCAGCGATTGTGAAATCTACTGGCAAGATCTTGAATTTGCGGATTGATTCAGCCTTACTTACTGCTTTGTTGGCTTCGTCAACTGCAGTTTGAATTACAGCAATCAGGTCAGGATCGTTAGTCAACTCCGCGAGAGTCGCACCATCCTTCTTATTCGCCGTTATCCATGCCTTGATGGCTTCTGGGTCGATAGTTACAAGCGCTGCGATAAACGGTTGGTTATCGCCAACGACAATGCACTGTGAGACAAGCGGATGAGCACGGAGACGATCCTCTAGAACCGCCGGTGCAACATTCTTTCCACCAGAGGTGACGATTAGCTCCTTTTTGCGACCCACGATGTATAGGTAACCCTCATCATCTAGCTTGCCTAGATCACCGGATCGGAAATATCCATCATCGGTGAATACCTCTTTATTTGCCGCGTCGTTCTGCCAATAGCCGCGCATAACGATAGGGCCTTTGATTAGAACTTCACCATCTTCAGCAATCTTGATAGTTGTTCCCGGAATTGGTCTTCCAACAGAGCCGACTCGATGGGCAGAGGTTAGATTTAAAGTTGCACCAGCAGTGGTTTCTGTTAGTCCGTAGCCCTCAAGTACGCGCACGCCAGCGCCGCGGAAGAAGTGGCCAAGGCGCTCACCAAGAGGCGCTCCGCCTGAGATTGCCGCTTCTACTCTTCCGCCAAGTGCATGGCGAATCTTTGAGAAGACTAACTTGTCGAATAACGCGTGCTTGACCTTAAGTCCCATCGGAACTTTGCCCTCATCAAGAGCCTTGCTGTATTCGATGGCGATTCCAGCAGCCTTGCGGAAGATTGCGCCCTTTCCAGCGGCATCTGCCTTTGCTTCAGCGCTGTTATAGACCTTTTCAAAAATGCGGGGAACAGCAAGTACGAATGTGGGCTTAAATGAGGCTAGGTCAGTAGTCAGTCTTCCAAGTACATCTCCGCAATGTGCGAGATGTAGACCTGCGCGAATAGATCCAATCTGAACCATTCGGCCAAAGACGTGTGCGACTGGAAGGAAGAGAAGTGTTGAACCACCTGGCTTCATAAAGAGATCCGCGGCTCCCATAACAACATTGCTGCACTCAGATAAAAAATTACCGTGAGTTAATTGAACTCCCTTTGGCTTGCCAGTCGTTCCAGATGTGTAAATAAGAGTAGCCAAAGTGTCCGGGGTTAGCGCAGCACGTCGACGATCAATCTCAGTGTCCGGGATTTCGCGACCAAGATATTCAAGTTGCGATAAGACATTCTCTGTCATGGTCCAGCAGTTCTTGGTGTAGGGAGGAAGAATCGGGGTTACCAATTCCTTTAGTTGTGGAGTCTCAACGATAATCGCAACTGAGTGCGAGTCGGTGAGAATCCAGTCAACTTGCTCAGCCGAAGAAGTTTCATAGATAGGAACTGTTACTCCACCAGCAAACCAGATCGCAAAGTCAAGAACGGTCCACTCGTAACGAGTGCGAGCCATAATCGAGACGCGATCTCCAATTTCGACTCCGGATGCAATCAGTCCCTTTGCGGTTGCGCGAATTTCAGCTTCAAACTCGCGCGCGGTGACAGGTTGCCAACCTTCGCCGAGCGGGCGCGAGACAAGAACTCTCTCTGGTTCGAACCAGGCCCGTTCCGCTACAAGGTTTGTGAGATTTCCAGCAGTGGCAGCCGGCTCAAGAGCCGGGGCAAAGAATTCGTTAATGGTGGCAGTACTCATGAGCGAAAACTAGCGGTAGAGGGCACCTATCGGAAGAGGTAGCCTCCACCCATGGCCGACTTTTCTTCAAATTCTCAGAGTATCGAAGCGCCCGCATCCGAGGTTGCCGCAGTCCTTGTAGACCTAGAGAGTTACCCGAGCTGGTCTAGCGCGATAAAGAGCGTCGAGGTACAAGAGCGCGATGGCGCTAATCGCCCAACGAAGGCAACCGTAAAGATTGAAGCAGGCGTCCTTAAAGATCGCGCGACTTTGAATTACGATTACTCGAAATTCCCCGGCGCTATATCTTTCTCATTAGAAGAAGCGGATCTTATGACCGAGATGAGCGGAACTTACTTGATTGAAGATAACGGGGATGATACTACGAAAGTTACTTACCAACTAAATGTTCAAGTTTCTATGCCCGTTCCCGACATGATGCGCCGTAAGGCTGAGATGGCCACTATCGATGCCGCTCTCTCTCAATTGAAAAAGAAAATCGAAGGCTAGATAAGTCTCGACACCAAATGAAATACGACATAGGTATTGATGTCGGTGGAACTAAAGTCTTAGCTGGCGTTGTCGACACTGACGGCAAGATAGTTGAGAAGATCCGCCGAGAGACTCCAATTGAAGGAGGATCAGCGCTCACTTCGGTAATTTCGGAGATGGCAAATGAATTGAAAGATAAATACGAAGTGCAGGGTATCGGAGTCTGCTCAGCTGGCTTCTTTGCCCCAGATCGTCGAAGCATCATCGCAAATCCAAATATTGCAAATTGGAACGGCGTTGAACTTGCACAAGAATTAGAGTCACGTATCGGGCGACCCGTGGTTCTCGAAAATGATGCAAACGCGGCTGCGTGGGGTGAACGCCAATTTGGTGCGGGCGAGAAAGCAAATGAGCTTGTGATGCTAACGATTGGAACGGGTCTTGGTGGCGGACTAATTACCGATGGAAAAATCTTCCGCGGCTCACGTGGAGCTGCCGCTGAATTTGGCCACATGCGAGCGGTCCCAGATGGTCATCTCTGTGGCTGCGGCTTACGTGGTTGTTACGAACAATACGCCTCTGGAACTGCTTTGATGCGACATGCACGAGAAGCGATTTCAGCCTCTCCTGATCTTTCCCGCTCGCTCTTAGCTCGAGGTAATGGAACAGTCGATGGAGTAACTGGCGAACATCTAACTTCTGCTGCAAAAGATGGCGACCCGGTTGCAGTAGCGGCATTCAACACAACTGGACATTGGATTGGAGCGCTCGTTGCAACTCTTGAGGCTGCTTTAGATCCAGCAAAGGTTGTAATCGGTGGGGGAGTGATTGCTGCAGGTGAGATTCTGCTAAAACCAATTCGCGAATCGATGAGCCAACTCTCCCTCTTCCGGGGCCGTAGAAGTGCCCCAGAACTAGTTGCTGCGACTCTAGGAAATGATGCGGGGCTTATTGGCGTAGCAAATTTAGCAAGACACTAGCCCATTAATTTGCTTCGAAGGGATACTTTAGATCGATCATCCCTCGTATCTCATCCATCACCTGCATGATTGCAAGACTCTCAAGTTGGCTCATGATTGAGCTCTCTAATTCTCCACTTCGCACAACTTCAGCAAACTCTCTCGCTTGTTCTCTAATCCCATGTCCAACATAAGCTTTTGGATACTCCCGAGCTAATTTGCCTTCAACAATTACTTGCATGGATGTCGGGGTATAGAAGTTGCTATCGATGTTAATCCGTCCCTTGGTGCCAATGATCTGCGCGGTACAAGGAGTTCTTACCTTTAAAGTTGTGGTCATTACGGCTTGTTGTCCCGTGAAGTAACTAAAGATCATCGAAGTTTGAGCATCTACACCAGATTCAGTGGGTTGAGATGAAGCGATAATCGAATCAGGTTCGCCTAAAACCATAAATGCAAGTGAGATTGGGTAGATTCCAAGGTCCAAGAGAGCCCCGCCGGCTAACTCCGGTGCATGTAACCGGTAATAGCGATCGGCTGGGAGTGGTTGACCGTGATCGGCATAAAGGGCAACGAGCTCTCCCAATTCACCAGATTCAACTATCTCTCTCACGATTTGATAGTGAGGCAAGAATCGACTCCACATCGCCTCCATAAGAGCGACCGAATTCTTTTGCGAGGCCTGGATCATCGCTTCAGCTTGGATCGCATTAACCGCGAATGGCTTCTCGCATAAGACTGGCTTTCCGGCGTTTAGCGCCAGGATGGAATTCTCAGCATGCAAAGAGTGTGGAGTAGCAACATAAACCGCATCTAGATCTGATGCCACAAGCTCCTCGTAACTTCCTAAGGCGGTGGCCGGAAACTCCTTAGTGAAATCTTGAGATTTCGAGAGCGTCCGCGAACCAACTGCAGCAATCTCATGGCCCTCTAAGTGTGCGATATCTCGTGCAAAAGTTCGGGCAATGCCTCCGGTTCCAATAATTCCCCAGCGAAAATTCTGCTTTGCGATCACAGCGCCACCCCATCTCCCTCGTCCGGATCTGGTTTCATCTGCCAGAAGAATGCGAAGACTCCGGCTAAAAGAGCAATCATTCCTGGCCAGATTCCAACGCCCAGCGGATCAAATGAGGCTAATCGATTTAAAAAGATGTAGGCGGGGCCAAGGGTGACACCAAGTAAGGCGCCGCGT
This sequence comes from Candidatus Nanopelagicaceae bacterium, assembly GCA_023254845.1. Classification (GTDB taxonomy): domain Bacteria; phylum Actinomycetota; class Actinomycetes; order Nanopelagicales; family Nanopelagicaceae; genus MAG-120802. The sequence goes on from JALRKE010000014.1 coordinate 11,026, forward strand.
TGTATAGAGGTCAGCGCGGGAAGTGGACGATTATCTCCTTCATAGCGCTCGGCCGAATCGAAGCTCTCCAGCTCATCAAGATATGTAGTCGGAGCCGATTCATCAAGGCTAAGCCCAGAAACAATTGAATCAAACTCCAAATCAATTAGTTCTGAATCATCGCTTCGAATCAGCGTTCCCGATAGGACATCTTCTATGAATTGTCTACTTTCATCCACCAATTGCTCCAGGTCATGGTCAAGAGCAACGTTATGAAATGAGCGTTCAAAAATAACTTCTCTAATGTCGATGGAAGCCACATTCTCAATCACTACCTCAGAATTGCGGGGGTGAACCACGTGATCATTTATCGAATATCCAACCATTAGCGGAGAATCAATCTTCTCTAAATCTGATTGCACAATACGCCATAGTTTTTGAAGAGAATGGAGCGCTTTTAGCGGTGTACGGCCGTAACTATGCCTGGGCGGATTTGGTCGAGCAACATCCGTGCCACGACCCTTTAGAGAAGGAATCAGATACTTAAGTACCGGCACTAACTTCATAAAATTTCTATTGTCACCAATAGATGGATTTACCAAGATCAAGCCCTCTATCTCCCGACTTCGTTTTGCTGTTAGTCGAATTGAAAGTGCGCCACCCATCGAAAAGCCTGCAATAAAGATGCGACGATGGCGTTTCTTTAGCTCGAGAAAAGCCGTTTCAACTGCGTCAAACCAATCTTGCCAACTCGTCTGATTCATCTCTTCCCATGAAGTTCCATGGCCGGGGAGACGAGGTACTTTCACAGTGAAGCCATGGGAGTGAAGGCCTTCGGCCCATGGTCGAATTGAGGCGGGTGATCCGGTGAAGCCATGCACCATGAGCACGGCGATTTCTCCTCCAGGGAGCTCAAATTCCTCCGCCTGCGGGATCTTCATGCGCCCGATAGTGTCACAAAATTGTTCTTTCGACCCAGATGAGGCCCTAAATTAGCGCTATGGCGAAGTGGGGTAAGAATCTGAGAAGAAAGAAGTCGGTTGGAGATGTAGTTCAAGGCGACAAGGTTGCCTATGGACTCTTGAAATCTTTTCTTTCACCGATTCTGACTCTGCTCTTCCGTCCTAAAGTAAAGGGACTGAGAAATGTTCCCGCACAAGGCCCGGTCATAATCGCTTCCAACCATCTCTCATTTAGTGATTCAATATTTATGCCGCTGGTCGTTCCGAGGAAAGTCACCTTCTTAGCCAAGAGTGAGTACTTCACATCCCCGGGGCCAAAGGGGCTATTAAAGAAGTTAACATTCATTGCGCTTGGACAAGTCCCAGTCGATCGCGCTGGGGGATCAAGAAGTGAGGCGGCTTTACTAACCGGACTTTCAGTTCTAGCTAAAGGTGAATGCCTTGGAATCTACCCTGAAGGTACCCGTTCACCCGATGGTCGCCTATATCGTGGTCGGACTGGAATAGCTCGTCTAGCTTTTGAATCTGGAGCCCCGGTTGTACCGGTAGCGATGTTCAACACAGCAGAGATTCAACCGACTGGAAAAGTAATTCCGAAAATAATGCGGGTAAAGATGGTCTTTGGTGAGCCGATGTATTTCACCGGTGCGGAAAAGTCCTCAAGCCCAGAAGAGCTTCGAAAAGCAACCGACCAGATAATGAAGAAGTTACAAGAGATGTCGGGTCAAGAGTATGTAGATATCTATGCCTCACAAGCAAAAGAGGCGATTGTCGAAGAGAAGAAACGTAGGAGCAAAGTAGAAGGCGAAGTGGAAGAGTAACTTTTACTCGGCTCCGAAAACTTCTCTTCTATCAGAGATAAATTTGCAGGTATCGCAACCGCTATCGCGGATAGGCGTGGGCCCGGAGATCATTGTGATGAACTCGGTGAGGCGATTTTGAAGCGCACCCGGGTCGCGCTTTATTGGGAACCAAGAGCTATTTAATTCAAGGTTGAATCCAGTGCCAGGATTTCCCACGGGTCGCTTTGGCGACCAAACCAATAGCCCCATTACAGATATCTTCATCGCATCTCCAGATGCAGGGTTTTCAAGGGCAAAGGCATATGCCTCTAATTGGGGAGCGTAGAACTCGCTCTTATCGTTATCTTTTCCTTGAAACTTACAGTCAATGATTCCGTACGTCCCATCTTCAAACTCCATCAATAGGTCGTACTTTCCGCGTATCGCGTACGGCGATGGATTTCCGTTAAATGGGATCGGAATCGATTTCACCCAAGCGCCACGGCCCACAACTTTTCCAGAGGGAAGATCGGGGTGGAGGGATGAGGAGTCAGCTTTTGAGAAGTGATTTTCTTGGAGCGCAGATAATTCGCCAACTAATGGAAAGAATGATGGCGCCTTCAAACCGTGGTTGTAATGGAGCCATAAACAACGATGGCAGTTATCCCAGGAAAAAGTGAGATCGCTAGGGCTGATGAATTCGCGGGCTTTAGTCATGGCGCGATTCTGCCTTCCAGGACTGACATTTCGAGGTCAAACCACAGCAAGAAGGGTGAAAACTCCGAGGAGGATCATCACAGCCCCTCCGATTCGCCGCATCAAGACAAGTCGACTCGGTGAATTAGCCATCGCATTTCTAACTGTCCCGGCAAGTAACCCCCACGTTCCATCTCCTATGAAGGCCAAAATGGCGAATGTCGCTCCCATCAATAGAAGTTGAGCGGTGAGATTTGAACCATCGCGATCGAGAAATTGGGGGAGTATGGCGGCAAAGAAGACTAGGCCCTTGGGATTTAGCGCCCCGACCCAGAAGCCATCTCTTATTGAGCTTAGGTTGCTGGGTCGAATCTCTCCCTGATTCAACATATCTTGGGCTTGAATCTTTGAATGTCGAATTGCATCTAGCCCCAAATAGATTAAGTAGAGCCCACCGAGAACTTGTACGGAGATGAATGCCACTTCGCTCCGTTGCAGAATCGGACCCAGTCCAAATGCCACCAGTACCGAGAGAGTGAACATGCCGAGGGCATTTCCGGCAACGGTAAATAGCGCAGCAACTCGCCCCCAAGAAATCGCTCGTGCAATTGCAAAGAGCACGCTAGGACCAGGAGCGAGAATTATGACTATTGCTGCCAGAAGATACTCAGGAAATCTAGATGGGACCGGGATCAGCACTGGGAGATTATCCATGAGAGAAGGAAGAAGAGTGAGAGGGCCCGGTTTCCCGAGCCCTCTGGCACTACTTTGAGATTAGCTATCTATGCTGCATTCGTTCCGCGTGATTTCGCAATCATATGAAATACGCGATAACCGATAACGGCAACGAGAGTTGCATTGATGATTCCATTGAATGTGAATTCGCCACTTGTCCATGAAATATCAGCGATACCGATGATGATTGCAGAACCTGCGATAACTAGATTTGTGGAATCTGCAAAGTTGACCTTTGACTCAATCCAAATCTTCGCACCGAGGATTCCGATCATTCCAAATAGAGCAACCTGAACTCCGCCAAGCACTCCACCTGGGATTGCGCTTAGTACTGCACCGAACTTTGGTGAGACCGAGAGAACAATCGCTCCAAATCCGGCGATCCAGTATGCAGCGGTTGAATAGACGCGAGTTGCGGCCATAACGCCGATGTTCTCTGCGTAGGTTGTAGTTCCCGAACCACCGCCAGAACCGGCGAGGGTAGTTGCTAGACCGTCAGCGAAGAGTGCGTTACCCATCTGGTCATCCAGGTTCTTTCCAGTCATTGTTGCCACAGCCTTAACGTGGCCAACGTTCTCAGCTACAAGAACTAGGACGACTGGCAAGAAGAGGATGATTACATTCATTTTAAATTCCGGAGCGGTAAAGGTCGGTGCTGCGAACCACTTCGCAGAAGTGATTCCATCGGTCTTTACATCGCCCATTAGGAAAGCGACAAGATAACCGACAAGCAATCCCATAAAGATGGAGATTCGACCCAAGAAACCTCTTGAAAAGGCTGCGAAGAATGCGATAGCAAGAAGAGTTATCGTTCCAAGTACTGGTCCACTTGCCAAGCCACCTTTTGCCGCACCCGCAAGATTGAATCCAATGACCATAACAATGGTTCCGGTTACAACTGGCGGTAGTAGCCAATCAATCCAACCAGTACCAACCATCTTGGCAACTAGACCAACGAGCGCTAAGAGAACACCTGTGGCCACCACGCCACCAAGGGCTGCTGCCATGCTCTCTTTATTGACTGCAGCTGCGATTGGCGCTAGGAAAGCAAAGGAAGAACCGAGATAGCTCGGCAATTTGTTCTGGGTGATGATGAGGAAGAGAATCGTGCCGATACCGGAGAAGAAGAGCGTTGTCGTTGGTGGAAGTCCGGTAAGGACAGGGACCAAGAAGGTCGCGCCGAACATTGCGGCGATGTGCTGAAGACCTACGCCAATTGTGCGAGGCCAGCTGAGACGTTCATCGGTGGAGACAACTTCTCCAGGCGCGATGCTGGTGCCATTTCCGTGGAGTTTCCATGAGAGAAGACTCATGTAAATGATCCTCTTTTCTAGCCGCCCACAATCTCTAGAGGGTGTAAATCGGGCGTGCTAGATAAAGAGGGTAGAACTGGGTCCGGGTTACTAAGGGGTAGGCGCGCCCAATCCTGAGAAATAGATAACGACTTCAACTCGCCTTGGCTTGCATCATGGGCTATCAGCCGGTTTACTATCGCCACGATATATCGAATAGATATAACTAATCGGAATAGCTTGGAGGGGGATGAAAGATGAGATCACGTGCGGACTCTCTTGAATTCGCCCTCCTTGGCCTTCTAGCGAAGGACTCGCTCCACGGCTACGAGTTACGTAAACGATTGACCACAATCCTCGGCCCGTTTCGAGCCCTCTCATTCTCAGTTCTCTACCCTCAACTTCGTCGGATGATGCTCTCTGGCCTAATAATCCAAAACGAAGTGCCGAAGGGCGGCAAGTCAAAGCGAACCCGAATCGTCTACTCCATCACAGAGCGTGGGTTAGCAAAATTTGATGAATTAACAGAGCGCGCCACCCCTAATTCCTGGGAGGACGAGAACTTCGAAGTTCACGTCGCATTTTTCAGTCCTACATCAAAGCGCAACCGGATAAGAATTCTTGAGGGACGGCTAAACCGCCTTCAAGAGCGAGCCGACATTCTCCGAGCAGATCTTGAGCGCTCGGCGGTTGGTCTCGATAAGTACCTAGTCGAGTGGCGTCGCCACTCGCTCGAGACCGCTGAGCGAGAGATCGCTTGGCTCGAAGAAATGATCAAATCTGAAAGGAAGAGTTAAGTGAGCAATAACGAGATTCGGGTAGCGATTGTTGGAGTAGGTAACTGTGCTAACTCGCTAATCCAAGGCGTTGAGTACTACAAAAACGCTCCGGTCGATCAGGAAATCCCAGGTTTGATGAATGTCGTAGTTGGGGGCTATCACGTAAGAGATGTGAAGTTTGTAGCTGCCTTCGATGTCGACGCAATGAAAGTTGGTAAGGACCTCGTCGATGCAATGTGGGCGAGTGAGAACAACACCATCAAATTCTGCGATGTCCCAAAGAGCGGAATTACAGTGCAAAAGGGCAACACCCTTGATGGACTAGGTCGCTACTACCGTGAAACCATTGTTGAATCTAGTGAGCCAACTGTTGATGTAGTCGCCGCCCTTAAAGCTGCAAAAGTCGATGTATTGGTCTGCTACCTCCCAGTTGGATCTGAGGCGGCCACAAAGTTCTATGCCCAGTGCGCAATTGATGCCGGGTGCGCTTTTGTAAATGCCCTTCCTGTCTTCATCGCATCAACTCCAGAATGGGCCGATAAGTTCAAGAAGGCGGGACTTCCGATCGTCGGCGATGACATCAAGTCCCAAGTTGGCGCAACCATCACCCACAGAGTCATGGCAAAGCTTTTCCAAGATAGAGGCGTGAAAGTTGATCGCACCTACCAGCTCAATGTTGGCGGAAATATGGATTTCAAGAACATGTTGGAGCGGGATCGTCTCGAATCAAAGAAGATCTCCAAAACCCAATCCGTTACTTCACAGCTCGATTACGAACTCGGCGCTGGAAATGTTCATATCGGTCCATCGGATTATGTCCAATGGCTAGATGATCGCAAGTGGGCATTCGTCCGCCTTGAAGGTCGTGCTTTTGGCGATGTTCCACTCACTATCGAATACAAACTAGAGGTTTGGGATTCACCAAACTCAGCCGGTGTGATCATTGATGCGGTTAGATGCGCAAAGTTGGCGCTAGATCGCAAGATTGGTGGACCGTTGCTTTCACCATCTAGTTACTTTATGAAGTCGCCACCAGAGCAATACACCGATGAAGAGGCGTTAAATCGCACTCAAGAATTCATTGAAGGAAAGCGCGAGAGCTAAGAGAAGTAATTTAAAAGCCCCCTGGTTATCTCTAATTGCGATAGCCAGGGGGCTTTTCAGT
>JALRKE010000150.1 GCA_023254845.1 Candidatus Nanopelagicaceae bacterium
GTGCTAAAAAAGTTATTCATTATTGCTTATAATATAGTTTAAATTTGATAGAATAGTTGTTATGAAAAAAGACACACTACAAAAACATACAAAAATAGCCAACGATATTATGTATTATATTTATACTCATATTGATACAAATATTGATATAGAAGAGCTTAGCATTGATTTAAATGTAAGTAAGTTTCATATGCACAGAATATTTAAAGAGGCATTTGATATGAATATTTATGAAAGTATAAAATCAATTAGATTGCAAAAAGCATCAAATTTACTTCTAACAAATAAGTATTCAACCATATCAGAAATAGCGAAACTTTGTGGATATACTTCCCAATCAACTTTTATAAAGATTTTCAAAGATAGGTTTGAAATGACACCTAAACAGTGGAGAAAAGGTGGATATATTGATTATTCAAATAAAATTTTATCCCAATCAAAAAATGCTATGAATTCAATTGCAGATTTTAGTAATTTAACAGCAACTATAGTTAAACAGCCTTTTTTAAAGGCTTATTACATTAGAAATAGGGGATATAATCAAAATATTAAACAATCATGGCAAAAACTTCAAACTTGGATTTTAACAAATGATATTAAAGAGTATGAAGAAGTAGCGCTTTTCCATGATAATCCAACTATTACACCTTTAGATGAGTGTCAATATGTTTCATGTATTGTACCTTCAAAAAATGAATTGATTTCAAGTGATAGATTACCTGATTTTAATATAGCAGATGGTGTTTATGCTAAGTTTGA
>JALRKE010000151.1 GCA_023254845.1 Candidatus Nanopelagicaceae bacterium
AGCCCATCCGAGCCTGAGCACGTTCGTCACGAGACGCGCGTGCCCACCAGGTTTTTCCGACGCTCACTGATCGAAACCAGGAGCCAAGAATGCGCCCAATGTCGCTGGCGAAATAGACCACAACTGCGAGCTCGGTGCCGATTTGGGTGATGGCGGTAAATGTGGCCCCCGGATCGGTGGCCGCGGGGAGGAATTCCCCAGCAATACGTAGGTGGGCGCTAGAGGAGATGGGGAGGAACTCTGTCAGGCCCTGGATAAGTCCCAATATCAGCGCGTCCAGTAAGCCCATCCTCTAACGCTAAGGCATGGGCCTGATGCCCGGCGGACTTTAGTGGTAATGTCGTGTCTCGGTCGCGTCGTGTTGTGCAAATGACATGGTGTGCGCGCGGGTGGCGGAATGGCAGACGCGCTAGCTTGAGGTGCTAGTGCCCGTATTAGGGCGTGGGGGTTCAAGTCCCCCCTCGCGCACGCGACGACAGGGTCTTTCACCAGGGTGAGGGGCCCTGTTTTTGTGGGCGTGTCAGTGGATGTTGACACAATCGAACAAATGTTCGAATATAGCTCTATGTCTCCCGCTCTCGTTGTCGATCAGCACGAGCCGACTCGTGCTGATGTGGAGGCGTTGCGTCAGCGTATTCACACGATGGAGAAGACAACAGCAGATCCTCGGGTTTTCCCCGTGCACGAGGCGCTGAAGAGCCTTTTCCCTCAGGGTGGACTGCTGACAGGCGCCGTCTATTCTGTGGACTCTT
>JALRKE010000152.1 GCA_023254845.1 Candidatus Nanopelagicaceae bacterium
TACCTGATGAAATACCTGAATATTATGTAGATGACATTGAAATTCTTCATTTACCTAAAATTTTTACTGATTTAAATATTACAAAATCTAACTCTGAAGCAAGAAGATTGATAACAGCTGGTAGTTTCACCATAGACGGTCAAAAACATAACCAATTGGATATTGAACTAAGCCTAATTAGTGGAAAAACTCTGAAATTAGGTAAAAGAAATTATTTTTCAATAAATATTAAATAAATACACCACTTAAACAAGGTTATGTTAATCTAAATATACGAAAAAAATTGGCTTTTTGACAACTGAGTAATGTATGAACGCCGGTAGTGCAGATAGAAATATCTAGCACTCTTTTTTTGTCAACTTTTAACTAAGTTGATTCAACTTTTTTAGTTGAAATGGGTAAAACCCATGTTGATTCTTTGGTCAGATTTAAATTATTCAAAGATTATGTTGGAGAGTTTGATCCTGGCTCAGGACGAACGCTGGCGGTGCGCCTTATGCATGCAAGTCGAGCGAAGCTTTTCAGTAGTTTACTACAGAAAATGACTGAGCGGCGAACGGGTGAGTAACGCGTGAGCAATCTACCTTAGTTACAGGGATAGCCCGAGGAAACTCGGATTAATACCTGATATTCTTTATTTCTCGCATGAGAATAAAAGGAAAGGTCAGCCGAACTAAGATGAGCTCGCGTTCTATCAGCTAGTTGGTGAGGTAAAAGCTTACCAAGGCTACGACGGATAGCT
>JALRKE010000153.1 GCA_023254845.1 Candidatus Nanopelagicaceae bacterium
TAATTAAATTTCAAGATATTGTAAAGAAACTGTAAATCCCAAAACACATCTTTTCTGTTAATATTTTATAATAAAAATATTAGGAGAAAAACTATGAAAAAATCATTATTTTTAGCATTTATAATATCTATTGCTATTTTATTTACTACAGGATGCAGTAATAAGCAAGAGCAAATAAACGAAGATGAAATAAATGTATATGTAGACCCTGAATTTGAAGGTGCTCCAAAATGGATAAGTTCACCTAAAATGGATGGCAAAATTGTAGAAATTGGAAGTGCCCCAAAGAATATAGGAAATGATTTCGCGTTTCAAAGAGAAGAGGCTGTAGCAAATGCTAGAAACAATCTAGCAAGAAGAATTAGCATTAATGTAGATAATATGTTTAAAACTTTCAAAAGTACAACTGGGATTAATGAAAATGGTACATTTGATAAAGTTATAGAATCTGTTTCAAAACAAATTTCTTCAGAGGTTCTTAAAAATAGTATTGTAGAAAAAATGTGGATAAGTAAATCTAAAACAATGTATGTATTAGTTTCGCTTGACGGGAATGAATTTAAATCTCAAGTAAAAGGTATTTCTAAATCATCATTCAAAAATGAAGATGCTTTGTATCAAAAATATTTAGCAGATGATGCGGATTCAAAACTAGATGAAATGATTGAAACATTAAACGATGAATAAAATCTTATTATCTCTTATTTTATTACCATTTAGTTTGATGGCTAATCAACCA
>JALRKE010000154.1 GCA_023254845.1 Candidatus Nanopelagicaceae bacterium
GCCAAGCTCTTGGCGAAAAACATCGCAGGTGCAATTCGTGGCGAGGCTCCACGAGAGTACTTCCACAAGAACCTAGGTGCCGTTGCCGGTCTCGGTATCGGTGTTGGAGCATTCCAGTCCGGCAAGATCGCCCTTACCGGCTTCATTGCATGGCTCGCTCACCGTGGTTACCACGGTCTAGCAATGCCAACCTGGGAGCGCAAGATCAGAGTTATCTCCGGTTGGGTTTGGAACTTCTTCCTAGGTCGCGACATGGTCACACTGGAAGCCGTTCGCAATCCTCGATTATTCTTCTCGACCTGGGCCACCAGACCGGGAAAGTAGTTTTTCCTTAGATAATGGCCCGGGAAACCGGGCCTTTATCGTTTCGCCCCGATAGCCCAATGGCAGAGGCAGACGACTTAAAATCGTCACAGTGTCGGTTCGAGTCCGACTCGGGGCACAAGGTTCTCACTCGTTTCTTACAGCCACATCTCAGCAAGCGGCCATAATGTTTAGTGGTCTTATCAAGGAGTGTGGATGGAAGTCTTCCTAGTAATCCTCGGGATTGCTGCAGTTATCGGTATTTACCTATGGGTCACCTACAACGCCCTGGTAACCCTCAAGGTCAGGGTCGATGAGGCCTGGAGCGATATCACCATCCAGCTCAAGCGTCGTGCCGATCTGATCCCAAACCTCATTGAGACTGTCCGCGGCTATGCCAGCCATGAGCGTGAGGTCTTTGAGAACGTCACTA
>JALRKE010000155.1 GCA_023254845.1 Candidatus Nanopelagicaceae bacterium
CGGCGGAAGTAGAGCAAGACCGCGATTTCGGTGCCGATTTGGGTAATGGCGGTGAATGTGGCTCCGGGGTCGCCCGCGGCGGGAAGGAACTCGCCGACGATGCGCAGGTGCGCACTCGATGAGATGGGCAGAAATTCGGTGAGCCCTTGGACGATTCCCAAGATGATGGCGTCCCAGATACTCACGCCCCACTCCGCTCCATACGCACCCTTCAACGCTACTGGGTTGGGTCGCGGTTTCCGGTTTGGCCAGCGAGGTTTAGTGGTACTCTCGTTGCGGTCATCAGATTCAGGTGCCTGCGCGGGTGGCGGAATTGGCAGACGCGCTAGCTTGAGGTGCTAGTGCCCGATTAAGGGCGTGGGGGTTCAAGTCCCCCCTCGCGCACCAGAATCACGGGGTCTCACGGCGTTGCGGTGAGGCCCCTGATGCGTTCTGGGGATAACTCTCCCAGGGCAATGTCAGTGGACATTGACAGAATCGAACAAATGTTCGAATATGGCTCTATGTCCCCCGCGCTGACCCTGCACAGCTCTGACTCTCTGCGCGAGAGTCAGCTGGGTGCGCTGCGCGAGAAGATTCGATCCCTCGAAGCCCCCCGAATGGAACAGGGCACCTACCCGGTTCTTCCCGGCTTGGAGAAGCTCTTTCCTGACGGTGGACTCCGTCGCGGTGTGGTCTATTCACTCTCCGGTCAACACACCC
>JALRKE010000156.1 GCA_023254845.1 Candidatus Nanopelagicaceae bacterium
AATAATATTACTAATCAACTAAAAAGTATTTTAGGTGACAAATTATCTTTGTCATTTGATGTTGATAAAAGTATTATGGGAGGATTAATTGTAAAAGTGGGATCAAAAATGATTGATACTTCACTAGCTAATAAAATAAATAAACTTAAAATCGCAATGAAGGGGGCGTAATGGAAATAAAAGCAGCTGAAATTTCATCAGTAATAAAAGATCAGATTGCCAATTTTGAAACTAAAGCAGATGTTGCTGAAGTTGGGACAGTATTAAGTGTTGGAGATGGTATCGCACGTGTATATGGTCTCGATCAAGTACAAGCTGGTGAGATGGTAGAATTTCCAGGCGGCATTAAAGGTATGGCCCTCAACCTTGAAATGGATAACGTCGGTGTTTCAATCTTTGGTGATGATACAGGAATTAAAGAAGGTGATACAGTTAAACGTACAGGAGAAATCGTTGATGTTCCTGTTGGAAAAGAATTATTAGGCCGTGTTGTTGATGGTTTAGGTAACCCTATTGACGGTAAAGGCCCAATTCAATCGAAAGAAAAAAGAAGAATTGAATTAAAAGCACCAGGAATTATTCCAAGACAAAGTGTGGGCGAGCCTATGCAGACAGGCTTAAAAGCTCTTGATGCACTCGTTCCGATCGGACGAGGTCAGCGTGAATTGATCAT
>JALRKE010000157.1:0-388 GCA_023254845.1 Candidatus Nanopelagicaceae bacterium
AATCCCGAAACAAAATGGTTTTTTGAATACTCTCCTGAGAGTTTTACTGGTACTGAACTAGATTATGCAGCAGAAGTTTGTGATGCTGTGGTAGATATCTTAAAAGATGTTTCATCAGAAAAAATCATCATTAATCTTCCAGCAACTGTGGAGATGGCGACGCCAAATATCTACGGTGATCAAATAGAGTGGATGAATGAAAACTTAAAAAATCGTGAAAGTATTTCTCTCTCATTGCATCCTCATAATGATCGTGGAACGGCAGTTGCAGCCTCTGAGTTTGGCCTCATGGCTGGTGCTGATAGGGTTGAAGGCACTTTGTTTGGGAATGGAGAGAGAACTGGTAACGTGGACATAGTAACAATCGCACTCAATTTACTCACCCAAG
>JALRKE010000157.1:398-669 GCA_023254845.1 Candidatus Nanopelagicaceae bacterium
AGATCCAGAGCTTAATTTCTCAGATATTAACGCGGTTATCAGAGAGGTTGAATATTGCAATCAACTTCCAGTTCACCCAAGGCATCCTTATGCGGGAGATCTTGTATTCACAGCTTTTTCTGGGTCTCATCAAGATGCAATCAAAAAAGGCTTGAATGCTCTTGAGAAATCAAACAAGCCAGAATGGGAGGTCCCCTATTTGCCGATTGATCCAGCAGATCTTGGAAGATCCTATGAGGCAGTTGTAAGAATAAATTCACAATCAGGCAAG
>JALRKE010000158.1 GCA_023254845.1 Candidatus Nanopelagicaceae bacterium
GGTTGGTACCATGATTGAGCTTCCAAGAGCAGCAATTAAAGCAAAAGATATCGCAAAACATGCTGAGTTTTTTAGCTTTGGAACTAACGATTTAACTCAAACCACATTTGGAATAAGTAGAGATGATAGTGGTAAATTTTTAAATGATTACATTGATAATAAAATTTTTGATATTGATCCATTTGTTTCAATTGACGAAGGTGTTGAAGATTTGATTGAGATTGCAGTTTTAAAAGGCAAGAAGCAAAATAAAAAAATTAAATTAGGTATATGTGGTGAGCATGGAGGTGATCCTAAAAGTATAGCTTTTTGTTCTAGGGTTGGATTGAATTATGTCTCTTGTTCTCCATATAGAGTTCCAATTGCAAGACTTGCAGCAGCTCAAGCTGAAATAAATAAAAATAAATAAAATATTTCAGGGGCGTTCTGTTGCCAGGTGCCCCAGACCCCGTTTGCTTAATTAACTAAGTTAATTAGGCAGCAAGTGCATAACTTTCGTTAGCAATTATAAAATAGCCCGTTACGGTGGAACAATCCCGAACGAAAGAATAGCCTTTAGACACCCGTCGAATCTAGTTCACCCCCATAAGTTGTAATGGTGGAGGTGGTGGGTACTGCCCCCACGTCCGAAATGGTTATTACGAAAT
>JALRKE010000159.1 GCA_023254845.1 Candidatus Nanopelagicaceae bacterium
ATGAAATTTTGCGATCGGCGATGGCGGATGCGGTCAGTCCCGGAAGGTTGCAGATCGTTTCTAAAGAGCCACTTGGTGTCCTTGATGGTGCCCATAACCCGGCCGGAATAAGGTCACTCAAAAAGGCAATCGACTGGCACTTTGAACTGGACAAGCCACTTGCCATGGTTGCGATGCTCGCCGATAAAGATATCTCCTCGGCCGCAAAGGAGCTTGCCCAGACGTTTGCAGGCTTTGTGGTGACCGAGGTCGAGGGCCCCAGGGCGTTGGCTGCCAAGGAGATGGCCGAGGCAATTAACTCTGCTGGCGGCCAGGTGCTGGCTGTAGAGCCAGATATTTCTAAGGCATACGAGGTTGCATCTAGGCTGGCAGGGGAAGAGGGGCTTTTCGTGACTGGTTCGCTCTACCTAATCGGAGCAATGCTCGAGCGGTTCCAGATGGAGGATGAAAATGAAGAATAAGTCCTCCAAGCGCGCTCTGGCATCAATTGTCCTTAGCTTCGAATCGATCGTGATCTTTTTCGCGACTTTGGCCGCATTCGGGCTAAAAAGTGCCAATCCGCAACTAGGACTTCCTGCGGTTGAGCAAATTTGGGCAATCGGATTAGGCGTTGCCTTGCTCGCAATTGTTACCCCGGCGCTGCTGCG
>JALRKE010000015.1 GCA_023254845.1 Candidatus Nanopelagicaceae bacterium
TGGGGTCATGGCTGTGGATAACCTGCCATGTGAGCTTCCTAGAGATGCCAGTCATGGTTTTGGAGAGCAATTTTTAGCAGAAATTGCGCCCTCATTTTTTGATGGCGATGAAGAAGGGGTACTTTCAAGGGCTCAAATTACAGATAGTATGGGCCGTCTCACACCTCGATTTAGCTACCTTCAAAATTATGCCGCGTGTTATTAACGCACTTTGTTTGTGAGGTCCTCTGATTCTTAAGGTTGATCCTTAAAATTTATTGATGGTTTGGCGCAGCGCGACTAATTTGCGCATTAGACCTGGGAGATTTTTTAAATCCAGCATGTTAGCGCCGTCGCTTTTGGCCTCTGTAGGATTAAAATGCGTCTCTATAAATAAACCATCCACTCCAGTAGCGATACCAGCACGCGCGATAGTTTCAATCATCTCGGGACGTCCTCCTGTAACCCCCGCACTTTGATTAGGTTGCTGTAGGCTGTGTGTGACATCGAGTACAGTTGGCGCATAAGTTTTCATGGTGGGGATCCCTCTGAAATCTACAATGAGATCTTGATAGCCAAACATGCTGCCTCGGTCCGTAATCATGACTTGATTGTTGCCTGACTCCTGCACTTTTACAACTGCGTGTTTCATACTCTCAGGGCTCATAAACTGCCCTTTTTTGAGATTGACCACTTTGCCTGTTTGGGCTGCAGCAACTAATAGATCCGTCTGGCGAACTAAGAATGCTGGAATTTGTAAAACATCAACAAACTCAGCGGCCATGGCGGCATCACTTTCTTTATGTATGTCCGTAACCGTAGGTATGTCAAAGCGTTCTCCAACTGCACGAAGTATAGTCAAAGCCTCGTGATCTCCAATACCCGTAAAGCTATCCAAACGACTTCTGTTCGCTTTTTTAAAACTGCCTTTAAAAATAAAAGGTATAGAGAGCTCCTCACTAATGGCCACAATAGACTCAGCAATACGCATAGCCATATCATGACCCTCAATGGCACATGGGCCAGCCAATAGGAAAAAATTGTTACTGTCGGTGTGTTTTAGTCTGGGGATCTTGGTCAAGTCCATAAAGCTATTTTTTCGCCACAAAGATACACTAAATATGAGTGGACTACATGGAGAATTATCAAGCCCGGTATTAAAATAAAATAGCACTGCGCTTCTTTATTAGCTAAATAACAGTACTTTTGCGCCGCTTTTAACCCAGGATATGAACATAAAAAATATCGCCATTATTGCGCACGTTGACCATGAATACGAAATAAGACGGCGAGTAGATTGAGCGCATGACCACTTCCACTCCATCACGAAATCTTGCTTTGGAGTTAGTTCGTGTGACTGAAACTGCTGCCATTGCGGCATCGCGATGGATTGGGCGAGGCTCTAAAAATGAAGCGGATCAATCTGCTGTAGATGGAATGCGCAAAATGATTAACACAGTGGCAATGGATGGAATCATTGTCATTGGAGAGGGCGAAAAAGATGATGCTCCCATGCTATTCAATGGTGAATCGGTAGGAGACGGAAGCGGCCCGAAAGTTGATGTAGCTGTAGATCCAATCGACGGAACAACTTTGACCTCGAAGGGTATGCCCAACGCAATAAGTGTGATTGCACTATCGGAACGTGGAACTATGTTTGATCCAACTGCAATTTTCTACATGAAGAAAATCGCGGTGGGAGCGGACGCGGTTGGCGTTATAGACATTACTGCTCCAACAAGAGTTAATCTCGAAAAAATCGCTAAGGCTAAAGGTCGAGATGTTGAATCGTTAACAGTAGTTTTGTTGGATCGCCCACGACATGAAGAACTAGTTCAAGAGATTAGAGAGGTGGGGGCAAGAATTCGTTTTATCACTGATGGTGATGTAGCTGGTGCTGTCGAATCCGCAAGGTCTGGAACTGGTATAGATGTGCTCATGGGAATCGGCGGAACTCCTGAAGGAATAATCGCAGCATGTGCAATGAAGTGCCTTGGAGGAGAGATACAAGGACAGCTCTATCCGCGAAGCGATGTCGAGCGGAGCGAAGCTCAGAATCGAGGCTTTGACCTCGAGAAAGTCTTAACAACGAATGATTTAGTCAAGGGTGAAGATGTCTTCTTTGCCGCAACCGGCATAACTGATGGAGAACTCTTGAGTGGAATCCGCTTTACTAGCACTCATATTGAGTCGAATTCACTTGTAATGCGCTCTCGCTCAAGGACGGTGCGTACAATTAATAGTGAACATCCACTTAGATAACTAAACGTCTAAGCGCGTGGATGAGCTTGCTCGTAAGCTCGCTTCAAACGTTCTTCGGTTACATGGGTATAGATCTGGGTTGTAGATAGAGATGAATGTCCAAGAATTTCTTGAACAGTTCTTAAATCAGCGCCACCTTCGAGAAGATGCGTTGCAGCTGAGTGGCGAAGCGCATGCGGTCCAACTTTAATCGCTTTACCAATCGACTGAGTCGCCTCATAAACAATATCTCTTACTACTCGTGGATCTATCCTCTTGCCTCTCGAGCCAATAAATAGGGCGCTACCACTTAAGTCATTGGCAAGAGTGGGTCTCGCTCTTTCGAGCCAGGAGTCGATAGCACTCATCGCAGGATTTCCTATCGGCACCACCCGCTCCCGATTTCCCTTGCCAATCACTCTTAAAGTAAAACGTTCGCGATCAATGTCTTGCAGGTCCACACCAACTAATTCAGAGACTCGAATTCCAGTTCCGTAAAGAAGTTCGACGATAGCTAGGTCGCGAATAGAAGAAGGCGTCTCATCCTCTCCCGCACGCTGCTCCAAATATTTAATCAACTCTGCTGCTGAATCTATATCGAGAATTTCGGGTAAGTGCCGCTCTGGTTTAGGAGCAATCAAGTCCCTTCCGATGTCCTTATCGAGCCAGCCATGTTTGGCTCCCCAATAAGTGAAGGCTCTTATGGAAACCACTCGCCGGGTAATCGATGAGCGAGCAGCGCCCTTGATTTGAAGATTGGCGAGCCAAGATCGGAGATGATCGAGTTGCAATGTTGAGAACTCCGTGACTCCCATCTGATTTACATGCGCAAGCATGGACTCCAGATCAGCCAGATAGGCACGAATGGAGTTCTCCGAGAGATTTCGCCCATTTCTAAGATGCTCGCTATAGGAGCGCTCCAAGTCTTGGTCGAGCGACATATCTAGAAGATTACTCAAATTTCATCCATTGGTGTGATGGACACAGCGTTGCTAATAAGCAACACTTGAGCCAAGCTGATTTCAGAGGGTGTGGATTCTCGTTGCTCTTTGTCAGAGGTAGATGCGGAAATCCTCAAACTACGATTGGAGCTCGCTTGAGAATCGAATTAGTCGTAAATGATGGTTGTTCGATCCCTGAACTCCAAAAAAGCGCGGATTTAATCCGAGTCACTATCGGTATAAACCACGACTTCGATGATGTCCTTGATTTATGCGGTGGAAAGTTGAGTAATGAAGAGCTCGCGCATCTACATAAACTCTGGTCTGACGATGACTTTCCGCGAACTTTTAAGCGAGAGGGAGCTTCGCTGATAATTACCGCCCGCGACGACCAATAGCCCCAAGGGCAACAAGCAAAGTTTCCGGAGAAACCTCTAAAGCTTCACATAGCGGAGCAATCACATCTACTCCGGGCGTACGCTCTTGTCGGAAGTATCTTGAGAGAGAGCCGCGATCTATTCCAGTTTTATGATGTAGCTCTTCCAGCCCTGAAATACCTAGCTCTTCCATTCGGGTACGTAACCAGGCTGCGCTCTCTTCCGCGCTTACTCGCGAACCCTTCTTCAATCCGCCGACCATAAGAACTCCTACTCGGGTATTGCCCCTTTTCGAAGCAAACCATAAGTCAAAGCATCTTCCAATGCCATAGCCGATGCGGCAATGACATTCTCGTGAACACCAACGGTGCTCCACTCGCCATTTCCATCTGAGGTCTCAACCAAAACCCGAGTGACCGCCCCCGTGCCAAGTCGCCCTTCCAAGATTCTTACCTTGTAGTCCGTTAGTTCAAGGCCCTTGATTTCCGGAAAGATGTTCTCTAATCCATTTCTCAGCGCATTGTCGATTGCATTAACAGGGCCATTACCGGCGCCGGTTGATTCAATCTTCTTGCCTCTTGCGGTTACCACTACATTCGCGCGTGAAGTAACCGTTCGATTTGGATTCTGATCGACCGTGGTCTCCCAACTCTCAATTGTGAAATATTTCGGGCGCTTTCCTTCTACCTCTTCACGTAAAAGAAGTTCAAAAGAGGCGTCAGCCGCTTCAAATGTGAAACCACTTGCTTCTAATTCTTTAACCCGCTCAACAATTCGAGATGGAATCGATTTATCATCACCAAGATTGATACCTAGCTCCTGTGATTTCAATTCAATTGATGCTCGACCCGCCATATCTGAAACGAGCATCCGCATATCGTTTCCAACTAATTCTGGATCTTCATGCTGGTACATCGCCGGATCAACCTTTATAGCTGAGGCATGAAGACCTGCTTTATGAGCAAAGGCAGAGATACCTACATAGGGTTGGCGAGCGCTCGGGGCGACATTTGTTACTTCAGCAACAGCATGTGAGATTCGAAACGCCTCTTCTAACTTGCCTTCCGGAAGAACTTGTTGCTTCTTCTTTAGTTGTAGGTTTGCAATGATTGAAACTAGATCGGCGTTACCCGTGCGCTCACCATATCCATTAATCGTTCCTTGAACATGGGTTGCGCCAGCTGCAACGGCAGCCAGAGAGTTTGCAATTGCGCATCCCGTGTCGTTGTGACAATGAATTCCAAGTCTGGCTGAACTTCGCTCGAGTACATCATGAACCACTTGAGAGAGCTCATCCGGCAACATTCCACCATTTGTATCGCAGAGCGCGATTACATCTGCGCCTGCTTCGGCAGCAACTCGAACAACTTCAAGAGCGTAATTGGCATTTGAGCGATAGCCATCAAAGAAATGCTCAGCATCTAAGAATACTCGCTGGCCACCATCTCGTAGGAACTTAATTGAATCCTTAATCATCGCTAGGTTTTCATCAAGAGTAGTGCGAAGGGCTAACTCAACATGGCGGTCATGAGACTTTGCAACCAAGGTGACTGCTGGTGCGCCAGAATCAGCGAGGGCTTTAAGAAGCGGATCATCCTCGGGCTTTATATTAGGACGACGGGTAGCACCGAATGCGACAAAGGTTGCGTTCTTCAACTTCAATTCGCTCTTAGCTAACTTGAAAAACTCGGTATCTTTTGGATTCGCTCCGGGCCAGCCGCCCTCGATAAAACCGACTCCCAAATCATCAAGATGGCGAGCGATCGTTAACTTGTCATGGACGGAGAGATTTAGCCCCTCCTGTTGGGCGCCATCTCGCAAGGTCGTGTCATAGACATGAAAGGCATCAGATAAGGCCACTAGCAAACCTTTCGCATCCAGCCATGTTTATCTTCAATAGTTCCATGTTGAATTCCGAGAAGGTGGCTACGGATCTGCATAGTAATCTCACCCGGAGTTCCATCTCCTGTTACCCAAGTTCCCGCCGCGCTCTTTGCGGTGCCAACAGGGGCGATTACCGCAGCAGTTCCACAAGCAAAGATTTCCGAGATCTCACCACTTGCTACGCCATCGCGCCACTCATCGATGTTGATCATTCCCTCTTCAGTCTTATATCCAAGATCTCTTGCAACTGTTAGAACTGAATCTCGGGTGATTCCAGGTAGGAGCGTTCCGGTCAACTTAGGTGTGAAGATTGTTGCATCTTTTCCTCTACCTTTTACGAAGTAAAGATTCATTCCACCCATCTCTTCAATCCAGCGACGCTCTATCGCATCGAGCCAGACAACTTGATCGCAACCTTCTTTGGCGGCTTGTTGCTGGGCAAGAAGAGATGCGGCGTAATTACCGCCGCACTTTGCCTCGCCGGTACCGCCGAGAGCAGCGCGTACATACTCTGTTGAGATCCAAACTGTCACGGCTTTAGCAGCGTTGAAATATGCGGCAGCTGGTGTGGCAATTACCGAGAAGAGCGCCTTATTACTTGGGCGAACTCCTAATCCAACCTCGGTAGCGATCATAAATGGTCGGATATAAAGGGATTCGCCAATCTTTTTCGGCACCCAAGCTGCATCGACCTCAACTAACTTTGCAACGCAAGCAACAAAATCCTCAACTGGTAGCTCCGGAAGAGCAATTCGGGCGGCGCTTTTCGCAAAACGAAGACCATTTGCGTCCGGACGGAAGAGCGCAATTGAGCCATCAGGTTGGCCATAGGCCTTCATTCCTTCGAATATTTCCTGGCCGTAGTGAAAAACCATTGATGCCGGATCCATTGAGAGCGGTCCATAGGCAAGCACTTGCGCATCTGCCCAACCGCTTGCTTGGTTCCATTCTGCTAAGACCATATGGTCGGTGAAATAGCGACCAAAGCCTGGTTCAGCAACGTACTTCTCACGAAGATCCTTTGCGACTGGGTTCATTGAAGAAGTTACATTTATCTTCATTCAAGTGCTCCTACTAAAGCAGCGCCAACTTCACTTGTGCTCCGCTTTACATCGCCACGATTGGCAAGATCGCTCTCCACGGCGCGCTCAACATCAAGAGCGGCGCCATCATGGCCGAGATGACGGAGCATCATCGCAACAGACATGACTGTTGCGGTTGGGTCGGCAATTCCTTTTCCGGCGATATCTGGGGCTGAACCATGAACTGGTTCAAACATGGATGGGAAATTGCGTTCTGGATTTATATTTCCAGAAGCAGCTAGTCCGATACCACCACATATCGCAGCAGCGATGTCGGTGAGAATATCTCCGAAGAGATTATCGGTAACAACTACATCAAAACGCTCTGGATTGGTCACAAAGAACATAGAGGCAGCATCGACATGAAGATAATCGGTAGTAACTTCAGGGAACTCCTTAGCGACCTCACTAAAGGTGCGAGTCCAGAGACTTCCAGCTCTAACAAGGACGTTGTTCTTATGCACAAGAGTTAGTTTCTTCCGTGGTCGCTTCATGGCACGAGTGAATGCATCTCTTATTACACGCTCTGCACCACGACGAGTATTGAGGCTCTCCTCGGTTGCAATTTCAGCGGGCGTTCCCTCTGCTAATACTCCTCCAGCGCCAACATACGGACCTTCGGTTCCTTCGCGCACAACTACGAAGTCGATGGGAGACTCGGTACGTAATGGACCGCGAACGCTTGGATAGAGCCGCGCGGGACGGAGATTGATGTAATGATCAAAAGCAAAGCGGAGTTTCAATAACAAGCCGCGCTCGAGCACGCCACTCGGAACTGAGGGATCGCCAACGGCTCCAAGAAGAATAACATCGAAGTTCTTTAGCTCCTCCAAGATTGAATCTGGAAGCGTCTCGCCGGTTCGATGCCATAACTTTGCACCGAGTTCAAACTCTTTACGTGTGAACTCAATTCCATACTTCTTGGCAACAGCATCAAGGACTCGGAGTCCCTCAGCCACTACTTCAGGTCCGATTCCGTCGCCGGCAATCACCGCAAGCTTGTATCTGCTCATACCTTCAGCGAGACCGTTCTCGTCAAGTTAGCGCCGGTTGCCTTTGCAACACCGGAAACGATTTCATCTGGAATAGCAGAGTCCACCGTTATAGCCATAAGCGCCTCACCGCCAGCAGAGCTTCGAGCTACTTGCATGCTTGCAATATTTATTCCGGCTTTTCCTAGAGTTTCACCGACTAAACCAACAACGCCAGGTCGATCGGTATAGCGGAGGAATAGCAAATGATCCGTCGGCGGTAGATCTAGATCGAACTTATCGATTGCGATTATCTTCTCGATCTTTTTGATTCCAACTAAGGTGCCATCAACGGTTACATGAGTGCCATCGCTGAATGCAGCTTTGAGCGAGATCATGCTCCGGTATTCCGGACTTACTGGATCGGTAGTGACGGTCGAAGTAAATCCTCGCTCTTGCGCAAGTCCAGGGGCATTTACATAAGTAACATCTTCTGCACCGGTAGTAACTAACGCACCCTTAAGTGCTGAGGTTGCAAGAACTGAACAATCATGTTCGCTGACTTCACCTTTGACAATAACTTCAACTGAAACTGGAAGCTCATCTGCAAGAGCAGTAGCGACTTGAGATAACTTCTCAACCAGTGGCAGTGATGGACGGATCTCTTCATGAATCTCGCCACCTTTAACATTCACGGCATCTGGGACTAATTCACCAGCGAGCGCTTTTCGAACCGAGACGGCCACAGCGATACCAGCACGTTCTTGAGCTTCATCAGTTGATGCGCCAAGGTGCGGAGTGGCCACAACGTTATCGAGGGCAAAGAGCGGTGAATCAGTACATGGCTCAGTTGCAAAGACGTCAAGACCAGCGCCACCAACCCGCCCTTCCTTTAGCGCATCAAAGAGCGCGGATTCATCGAGCACGCCACCGCGAGCGGCATTGATGATTCGAACTGAAGGCTTAACTTTCTTGAGCGCCTCAACGCCGATGAGATTCGCGGTCTCTTTAGTCTTAGGAAGATGAATGGTTATGAAGTCAGAGCGCTTCAATAACTCATCGAGTGAAACAAGATCGACGCCTAGTTGGGCAGCGCGAGCAGGTTGTAGATAAGGATCATAAGCAATCACGTTCATTCCAAAGGCCTGCATTCTGCTTGCAACTAGCTGGCCAATCCGTCCGAATCCAACAATTCCTAAGGTCTTTTCGAAGAGCTCGGCTCCGGTGTACTTCGAGCGAGCCCACTTCCCACCTTTGAGTGCAATATTTGCAGGCACAACAAAGCGGGCTGAGGCCAAGATCAGAGAGATTGCTAATTCAGCGGCGCTAACTATGTTCGATGTTGGAGCATTTACAACCATCACTCCAGCCGTTGTCGCAGCAGGAATATCGACGTTATCTAAGCCAACGCCGGCTCGGGCGATTACCTTCAAACCTTTTGCAGCGCCAATTGCTTCTTGGTCCATCTTTGTTGCAGAGCGAATTAGAACAGCGTCAACGCCCTTGGCAAGCTCAGCGAGAAGTTCGGAACGATTCGCGCCATCGCAATTTCGAATCTCGAAATCAGGACCTAGCGCATCTACCGTTGCTGGGCTTAGCTCTTCGGCGATTAAAACGATTGATTTACTCACGCGCAGCAGAACCTTCCTTGTAATCATCCTTATTAGATGACTTCACCCATGACATCATCGAACGGAGTTCTCGGCCAACTTTCTCAATTGGATGGCTCTCGCCCTTCGCGCGGAGTGATTTGAATTCTGGAGCTCCGGCATCTTGATCATCAATGAATCGCTTAGCGAAGGCTCCACTCTGGATATCTGCAAGAACCGCCTTCATATTCTCTTTCACTCTTGGATCAATTACGCGAGGACCAGAGATGTAATCGCCATATTCAGCAGTATCAGAGACCGACCAACGCTGCTTTGCGATTCCGCCTTCATACATCAGATCCACAATGAGCTTTAGCTCATGGAGGCATTCAAAGTAGGCAACTTCTGGTTGGTAACCCGCTTCAATTAGCGTTTCAAATCCATACATAACAAGCTGTGAAGCGCCGCCACAAAGTACGGATTGCTCACCAAATAGATCAGTCTCAGTCTCTTCAGTGAAAGTAGTGAGAATTGCGCCTGCGCGGAGCCCGCCCATCGCCTTTGCATAAGAGAGCGTCAATGGCCAAGCGTTCCCTGTTGCGTCTTGCTCGACAGCTACGATATCTGGAACGCCACGTCCAGCAGCAAATTCGCGACGCACTAGATGGCCAGGGCCTTTTGGCGCAACCATACAAACATCGACATTTGCTGGTGGCTTGATGTAACCGAATCGAATATTGAATCCATGTCCAAAAAAGAGCGCATCGCCAGCCTTTAGATTCGGTTCGATTGATTCTTTATAGATGTGGCGCTGTTTGTGATCAGGGGCGAGCAACATAATTACCGTTGCTTCTTTAACAGCTTCAGCAACGGAGAGAACACGAAGACCTTCTTGTTCTGCTTTCGCTCGAGATTTAGAACCTTCAGCAAGACCGACGCGGACATCGACGCCGCTATCGCGAAGGTTGAGAGCGTGGGCATGGCCTTGTGAGCCATAACCAATTACCGCGACCTTTCTTCCTTGGATCACCGATAGATCGGCATCTTCTTCGTGATAGATGGTTGCCACGTTATCTCCCTTTATCTCGTTATCTTCTTAGTTCTGATAATCCTGCGTTTGTTGATGGGTATCAGAGGTTGCCAAGCCAGTCTCGATTGCAGTCTGTTCGGCAAGCGTCTTTGCGCCAAATTCGATTGCGATTGCTCCAGATTGAACTAGCTCTCTGATTCCAAATTTCTCTAACTTCTTAACCAATTCGGCTAAATCCTTATTGCTTGCAACAGCTTGGATGATGCAGCTTCCATCACGCTCATCAACAATCTCAGCAGGAAGACCAGTAATCAGCGCCTCAATCTCGCTACGTTTCGCCGCAACTTTCGCGAAGAGCAATTCGCGCTCTCTTGAACCGCTCTCCTTCATCTCTTGGATTCCGATTACATTTACTAACTTAAAGAGCTGCGCACTTACTTGATCGAGCGCATGTCCTTCGAGATTTAGCACAATAGTCATCCGAGAGACCTTTGGATCTTCGGTAGGACCAACAGCAAGTGAATCGATGTTGTAACCGCGACGCGAGAAAAGGCTGGCGACTCGAGCTAGAACTCCGGGGCTGTTTTCAACTAGAACAGCGAGGGTATGTTGGGCCATCTCTATAACTCCTGTGAATCCCAGTCCGGCGCCATTTCACGGGCGATCATGATGTCATCATTTGACGTTCCAGCTGCGACCATCGGCCAGACCATGGCATCGCGATGAACGCTAAAGTCAACTACTACTGGCGCATCGTTTATCGCATTCGCTTCCTTGATAACTCGGTCAACATCTCCCCTTGATTCACAGAGTAGCCCCACGCAACCCATCGCCTCAGCGAGTTTTGCAAAGTCAGGGACTCGCTTGGAATTTAAATCGGTATTTGAATAACGACCTTGATAGAAGAGGGTCTGCCATTGGCGAACCATTCCAAGTGATTCATTATTGATAATTGCAACCTTGATTGGAATATTGTTCAGCGCACAAGTCACAAGTTCTTGATTGGTCATCTGGAAACATCCATCGCCATCAATCGCCCAAACTGGTGTATCTGGTAGGCCAACTTTTGCTCCCATCGCAGCAGGAACGGCATAACCCATCGTTCCTAATCCACCGGAGTTAAGCCAAGTTCTTGGCTTCTCATACTTAATAAATTGTGAAGCCCACATCTGGTGTTGTCCGACGCCAGCAACATAGACCGCATCTGGTCCAGTTAGCTGACCGATTCGCTCAATTACATATTGTGGTGAGAGCGATCCATCACTTGGCTCGTTATAACCAAGCGGGTAAGTGGTGCGAAGTGAATTCATCTGGCGCCACCAGGTACTTAAATCTGGTTTATTCTTTTTAAACTCGGCTTCAACAGCCGGAGTCAGCGCCCTAATAGTCGGACCAAGATCGCCAATAATAGGAACATCGGCATAGCGATTCTTGCCAATTTCTGCGGGATCAATATCGGCATGAATTATCTTGGCGTTAACAGCGAAAGTACTTAGTTTTCCAGTTACTCGATCATCAAATCGTGCGCCTAGAGTTATTAATAAATCAGCTTTCTGAAGTGCGGTTACAGCGGCAACAGTTCCATGCATACCCGGCATGCCCAGATGTTGTGGATGGCTGTCAGGGAAAGCACCACGCGCCATAAGTGTTGTGACAACAGGTGCGCCAACTGCTTCTGCCAGTATTAAGAGATCCTTTGCTGCATTTGCCTTTATTACTCCGCCACCAATATAGAAAACAGGTTTGACAGATTGGGCGATAAGAGCTGCGGCATCCCTTATTGATTCTGAGTTAGGTTCAATTTGTGGCCTATAACCACGGAGCTCGGCGCGCTTGGGATAACTAAAAGTGGTCATCTTCTGGAGCGCATCTTTTGCGATATCGACAAGAACTGGTCCAGGGCGACCAGAGTTAGCGATATAGAAAGCTTCTGAGATCGCGCGCGGAATATCAGCAGGGTCGGTGATTAAATAATTATGTTTTGTGACGGGCATTGTGATACCACGGATGTCAGCTTCCTGAAATGCATCAGTGCCGATAGCTGGTGCTGGGACCTGACCTGTGATTGCTACGACTGGAACTGAGTCCATGTGAGCATCGGCGAGTGGAGTTACTAAGTTGGTCGCTCCCGGTCCTGAAGTCGCGATACATACTCCAGCCTTTCCGGTGACTTGTGCATAACCAGTTGCAGCATGTCCAGCGCCTTGTTCATGGCGGACCAATATATGGCGGATCTTAGAATCGTAGATGGGATCGTAAGCGGGAAGAATTGCGCCACCTGGGATTCCAAACATCACATCTACGCCGGCTTCTTCCAAAGCTCGCACTAGTGATTGCGCTCCAGTTATCTCGTTGCTCATCTTCCGCTCCTTTCCATTTCTAGAAACTCTCCCTATTAATGCAAAAACCCTCAGTTTCCTGAGGGTGCGCGTGATCTTTTATTTAGATCACGCGCAACGAATCACCACCACTGATGAAGAGAGGGTGTTCGTTGACATACGGTGAATTATTCCGTCACGAATTGGGGGTAGTCAACCCCTGAGATGCGCATCTCAGATTTTGGAACTAGTCGCAGACCGCCCCGCGGGAGGCTGAACCGACCAATTTCACATACTTCGATAGGACTCCATAGGTGTAACGAGGAGGTAGCGGTTTAAAGCTCTTGCGTCGTTCCGCTAATTCTTTTTCATCGACCAACAAATCTAAGGTCCGAGTTTTTACATCGATTCGAATTCGATCACCATTTTTTACAAGTGCAATTGGTCCGCCATCCACAGCTTCAGGTGAGACATGTCCAACGCAAAGTCCAGTTGTCCCCCCTGAGAATCTTCCATCGGTGATCAATAAAACAGATTTTCCAAGTCCAGCGCCCTTGATTGCGCCAGTAATCATCAACATCTCGCGCATTCCAGGTCCGCCCTTGGGACCTTCATATCTGATCACTACAACATCACCGGCGTTAATAGTTCCATCTTCAAGCGCATCCATCGCACCTTGCTCGCGATCAAAAACTCTAGCTGGACCTTCAAAAACATCGACGCCAACACCGGCAACTTTTGTGACTGCGCCTTCTGGAACAAGTGAGCCACCCAAGATTGTGATGCCACCACTTGTTGCAAGTGGTGAGCTAACCGCCTTAAGAATCTGGCCATCTGGATCTGGTGGAGCGATATCTTTTAGATTCTCAGCCATAGTCTTACCGGTAACAGTTAGACACTCGCCATGAATTAAGCCCGCATCTAGCAACGCCTTCAGTACAACCGGTACTCCACCAATCTTATCGACATCATTCATCACATATTTTCCAAATGGCTTCAAGTCACCAAGCAGTGGAACTTTTGAGCCAACCCGATGGAAATCATCCATGCTTAGATCAATCCGAGCTTCGTGGGCGATTGCAAGTAAATGAAGTACGGCGTTGGTAGAGCCCCCAAGAGCCATAAGAATAGTGATGGCATTTTCAAAGGCTTGTTTAGTGAGAATGTCACGTGTTCTTATCCCTTGGCGGATTAGATTTACGACCGCAGCACCAGATGCAATCGCATAAGAATCTCTTCTTCGATCTATGGAAGGTGGCGCAGCTGAGCCTGGAAGTGAAAGCCCAAGCGCCTCGCCAATTGAAGCCATCGTATTTGCGGTGTACATACCGCCACATGCGCCTTCGCCGGGACAGATTGCCCGTTCAATCTTCTCGACTTCTTCTTGGGAAATTAATCCGCGTGCGCAGGCACCAACTGCTTCAAAGGCATCAATTATTGTTACATCTCGACCATCGACTTTTCCGGGCATGATTGAACCTGCATAAACGAAGACTGAGGCGACATTAATTCGAGCAGCCGCCATCATCATTCCGGGAAGAGATTTATCGCAGCCAGCAAATGTGACCATTCCATCTAGGCGTTCGGCTTCCATCACAGTTTCTACTGAGTCAGCAATGACTTCTCGTGAAACTAGCGAGAAGTGCATTCCTTCATGTCCCATGGAGATTCCATCAGATACCGAGATTGTTCCGAATTGCATCGGGAAGCCGCCAGCTTCAATCACACCTTTTTTAGATGCTTTAGCTAAACGATCAAGTGAGAGATTGCAGGGAGTAACCTCATTCCAAGAGGATGCAATTCCGATTTGTGGCTTCTCCCAATCGGCATCTGTCATGCCAACGGCACGAAGCATTCCGCGAGCTGGTGCTCGTTCTAAACCATCGGTAACAAGGTAAGAGCGTGGCTTCATTGGATTCTTACTCATAAGCTCAACCTTGTCCTAGATGTTTCAACAATAATTCTCTAACTTTAGCGGCATCGGCCTGGCCTTTTGTTTCTTTCATGACTGCGCCAATTAGTGCACCAGCAGCCGGAATATGTCCGCCCCGAACCTTCTGCGCGACATCTGGTTGCGCAGCAACAGCTTTCTCAATTGCTTCAAGGAGCGCTGAGTCATCTGAGACAACCTTTATGCCACGCTTCTCGATAATCTCACTTGGTCGTCCTTCATTGTTGATTACCCCTTCAACAACCTGGCGAGCTAATTTGTCGGTTAGCTCTCCTTTTACGATAAGCGCTACAACATCAGCAACATCTTTTGCCGTGATTGGAAGCGAGGCCGCTGGAACTTCTCGCTCATTAGCTAGACGAGCAATCTCACCAAGCCACCAACTTCTCGCGCGAGTCGGATCAGCGCCAAGTTTTACGGTCTCCTCTACCTGATCGAGAACATCCGCGTTAATCATCGCGGCCATCTCTTTATCGGGGACTTGCCACTGTTCTTGAATTCGCTTCCTTCTTACCGAAGGCTTCTCAGGTAGTGAACTTCGAATCTTTTCAATCCAATCTGCGGCTGGTGCGACTGGGACAAGATCTGGTTCTGGAAAATATCGGTAATCCTCGGCCTGCTCTTTCGAGCGTCCAGGAGTTGTTTCGCCGGTATCTTCATGGAAGTGTCGAGTTTCTTGAATTACTCGCTCACCTTTATCCAAGATGCCAGCATGGCGGATCATCTCGCTTCTAACAGCGCGCTCCACGCTTCGTAGTGAGTTCACATTCTTTGTCTCACTTCGCGTACCAAGTTTTTCAACTCCGATTAGGCGTAATGAAACATTTGCATCACATCGGAGCGAGCCTTGCTCCATCTTCACATCACTTACTCCAAGTGATCTAAGGATGTCGCGTAGTTCAGAGACATAAGCACGCGCAACTTCAGGTGCGTACTTTCCAGTTCCAGTCACAGGCTTAGTAACAATTTCAACGAGTGGAATCCCAGCGCGGTTGTAATCAAGGAGTGAGTAATCGGCGCCATGGATGCGGCCAGTCGCTCCACCCATGTGAAGGGACTTGCCGGTGTCCTCTTCCATGTGAACTCGTTCAATCTCAACTCGATATTCCTTTACACCTTCATCGGTATCAATCTTCACATCAAGGAATCCGCCAAAACAGATTGGTTCGTCGTACTGCGAAGTCTGGAAGTTCTTAGGCATATCGGGATAGAAGTAATTCTTACGGGCAAATCTCGAGAATGGCGCAATCGAGCAATTAAGGGCCAATCCAATAGCAATCGTGTATTCGATTGCCTTCCCATTTACAGCGGGAAGAGCGCCCGGAAGCCCTAGGCATACAGGACAGACTTGGGTATTAGGTGCGGCTCCGAATTCGGTGCTGCAACCACAGAACATCTTTGACTTAGTGCCAAGTTCAACGTGGACCTCTAAGCCAAGGACTGGTTCATATTTCTCAATCACTTTTTCATATGAGAGCGCCATTATTTAGCCCCCAACTTCGGCGCTTTAGAAAGAATCGGCGCTCCCCACTTTGAATTTAAGGCTGCTTCCAAAGCCGCACCAACTTGATAGAGGCGATCATCTTTCATCGCTCCAGCCATGATCTGGAAACCTGCTGGTAGTCCATCTTCCTCAGCAAGTCCCGATGGAATTGAGATTCCACATACTCCGGCAAGATTTGTAGGAATAGTGGCTATGTCATTTAGATACATTGCGATTGGATCATTTGATTTCTCGCCGATCTTAAATGCAGTCGTGGGAGCAGTTGGTGAAACCAGGACATCTGCTTTTGTGAATGCGTTCTCAAAATCACGCGAAATCAAGGTACGAACTTTCTGGGCGCTTCCGTAATAGGCATCGTAGTAGCCACTTGAGAGCGCATATGTTCCAAGGATGATTCTTCGTTTAACCTCTTTACCAAATCCGACTTCGCGCGTTGCATTCATTACTTCTTCAGCCGAACCTTCACCGACGCGGATTCCGTAGCGCATCGCATCAAAGCGAGCGAGATTGGAAGAGCATTCACTTGGGGCAATTAGGTAGTAAGCAGCAAGCGCATACTCAAAGTTGGGACAGGAAACCTCCACAATCTCAGCACCTAGTTTCGCTAACTCTTCAAGTGATTCATTGAAGCGCTTAAGGACTCCGGCTTGAAAACCATCTCCTTGCAGTTCCTTAATTACACCGATCTTCATCCCCTTTACGGAGGCGTCTTTCGCGGCCGTAACAAGAGGTGGAATCGGGGCATTAATTGAAGTTGAATCCATTGGGTCATATCCACCAATAACTTCGTGTAGATACGCAGCATCTAATACATTTCGAGCGCATGGACCGGCTTGGTCTAGCGATGATGAGAATGCCACTAAACCGTAGCGAGAAACCCCTCCGTAAGTTGGCTTTACTCCAACTGTTCCAGTCACAGCTGCCGGTTGGCGAATCGAACCACCGGTATCAGTTCCGATTGCAAGAGGCGCTTCGAATGCGGCGAGAGAGGCTGATGATCCGCCGCCTGAACCACCTGGGATTCGAGTTAGATCCCATGGATTATGCGTTGGGAAATACGCTGAGTTCTCGGTAGAAGACCCCATCGCAAACTCATCCATATTTGTTTTACCAAGGATGATCACGCCTGCGGCCTTTAACCGTGAAACAACTGTTGAGTCATATGGGGGGCGCCAACCTTCTAGCATCTTCGAACCACAAGTAGTAGGCACTCCTTGTTGAACCATTACATCTTTAAGCGCGAGCGGAACTCCAGCTAGAGGCGATAGTTTTTCTCCTGATTTTCTACGTTGATCAACATCTCTTGCTTGTCTCAAAGCACCTTCATTATCAACATATAGAAATGCTTTCACTTCGCCATCAACAGCAGCGATTCGATCAAGATGCGCTTGTGTTAACTCGACTGAGCTAATTTCGCCCTTTTCAAGAG
>JALRKE010000160.1 GCA_023254845.1 Candidatus Nanopelagicaceae bacterium
GAGATCGCCCAATCTGAGGCTGCCGGTTACGGCTTTGCAAAGCGTTGGTTACATAATGCCTGGGTTACCGCTTCTGGCGAGAAGATGAGTAAGTCGCTTGGAAATTCACTGATCGTCACGGAAGTACTAAAGCGGGTACGTGGAATCGAGCTTCGTTGGTATCTCGGTAGCGCCCATTATCGCTCCATGTTGGAGTTCTCTTTTGAGGCGCTCGATGAATCTGCAATTGCATTTCGCCGGATTGAGAATTTCTTAATTCGAGTTAAAGAGTCAGAGGGCGAAATTGGTAAAGAGATTGCACCGGAATTCAAGGCTGCTCTTGATGATGATCTTGCCGTGCCACAGGCGCTAGCGCAGATTTCTGAATGGTTACGAGCCGGAAATAGCGCGTTAAGTGAGGCCAAGAGCGCACTTTCATATGCGAAGAAGATCAGAGGAGCGCTAAATATCTTGGGTTGCGATCCATTTGACCCAGCATTTGGCGAATCAGGGAATAAGAAGTTGGATAAGGCAGTAGATGGCTTGATTGCCTTGCTTCTTGAGCAACGCGAAGCAGCTCGAGTCCGTAAGGACTTTGCAGCAGCAGATGCGATTAGAGATCGGATCGCTGCGATGGGGATTTCAATTGAAGAT
>JALRKE010000161.1 GCA_023254845.1 Candidatus Nanopelagicaceae bacterium
AGGCTCACCCGGGTTCACATCATCACAGCCACCACGGTCATCACCATCATGCCGATGGGCGACTGCGCTCCGGTGGTTGGGCGGTTCTGATCGGGGACAGTATTCACGCCTTTGGTGACGGCATTCTGATTGCCTCCGCGTTCATCGCTGATTGGCGTTTGGGCTTGTTGGCTTCTTTGGCGGTTTTGGCGCACGAGGTGCCGCACCACATGGGGGACTTGGTGGTGTTGCAAAGCAGCCGAGGCGATGCCCGGGGGGCGTTGGTCAAGGTGTCTTTGGCCGGCACAGTGACGGCGCTGGGCGGTCTGTGCGGTTATTTTTTACTGGCGCAATTCGGTCAGTACCTGCCGTATTTCTTGGTGGTTGCTGCCAGCAGCTTCATTTACGTCGCGCTGGCGGACTTGATTCCGCAATTGCAACGTCAAGCCAGCCTGCGCGACTCAGGCGCGCAGCTGGTGTGGCTGCTGCTGGGCATTGGCGTGGTGTTTTTGGTGGGCGAGTTGGCGCATGGCGGCGCACACTAAACCCCTCTGGTTTTTGGTGTCTCTGGATGCCTGCTCCACTCACTCCAGCTTCCGGCATAAAGCGCGGGTGTCGGCAATCCCGCCAGTGCCATCGATACCACGTTAGG
>JALRKE010000162.1 GCA_023254845.1 Candidatus Nanopelagicaceae bacterium
GTCAGCGCCTGACCGCAATCCGCGCCGAACCCTTCTTTCGCGAGAAACAGACCGAAGACTCGCTTTCCCTGTCCCGCGATGCCCGCCGCGAGATCCAGCGCGACCTGTCGCTTCTGGGGTACAACACACGCGGGATCGACGGCATTTTCGGCCGTGGTACACGCGGGGCAGTGACCGCGTGGCAGAATGAAAACGGCCTGACGGCGTCGGGGTATCTGAATGCCGACCAGATCGCGCGTCTTGATGCGCAGGCCGAACGCCGCGCCGCCGAGCTCGAGGAAGAGGCGCGCCAGCGACAGGCGGAACTTGAACGTCAGGACCGCACCTTCTGGTCAGAAACCGGCGCACGCGGCGACGAGGCCGGCTTCCGCGCGTATCTCAATCGCTTCCCGGATGGTCAGTTCGCCGATGTGGCGCAAGACAGGTTGGACGCAATCGAGGAACAGCGTCGCGCGCAGGCCGAAGGAGAGGAACGCCGCCGCTGGCAGCAGGCCCGCGAGATCGACACCGAGGCAGGCTATCGCGCCTACCTGGCCGAGCGTCCAAACGGGGCCTTTGTCGAAGAAGCGCGGGCGCGGATTGCATATTTCCAGAACAATTCGGAACAGATTGCCCTGCAACAGCGG
>JALRKE010000163.1 GCA_023254845.1 Candidatus Nanopelagicaceae bacterium
GCTTCGTGTCAAAGGCCGCCAATCCGGTCACCATTGCCGATGCCATCGCCAGTGTTCTACAGGGCGATATAGTGGTGGTGGACGCAAATGCAGCCGCCACCTCTCACCGCCATACCGAAGGCAGTGACATTGCGCAGTTCTCGCCACGCCAACGTCAAATTCTGCACTATCTTGTGCTTGGACAGAGCAATAAGGAAATCGCGCGCGAACTGGGTATTTCTCCGTTCACTGTTCGCGTGCATGTTTCCGCCCTGTTCAAACTGCTTGGAGTGAAGTCACGCTCG
Source organism: Candidatus Nanopelagicaceae bacterium (assembly GCA_023254845.1). Taxonomy (GTDB): domain Bacteria; phylum Actinomycetota; class Actinomycetes; order Nanopelagicales; family Nanopelagicaceae; genus MAG-120802. The sequence continues at coordinate 285 of JALRKE010000163.1, forward strand.
GCCGCTGTCGCGGCTGCCAAGGATTTTGGCCTCTAGCTCAGAGGCCAAGGCACAGGCGGGTCAGTAGAGCCCTCAGTTCCGCTGGCCGCACCGGCTTGCTCAGGACGGGCAGATTGGCTGCAGCAATCTTCTTTAGCGTTTCCGCATCGCTATGACCAGTCAGGATCGCGGCAGGAATGGCCTTTCCCGATCGGCGGCGGATGGCTGCTATGGCATCGAGGCCGCTCATGCCATTACCCAGTTGCATATCGGCCAGGATGGCGTCGCACTCGCCTGCAATCTCGTCGGCCCCCACGCCGGATTCGACAACGCAGCCCCAGCGCTCTAGCAATCCCG
>JALRKE010000164.1 GCA_023254845.1 Candidatus Nanopelagicaceae bacterium
AGGGCATTATCGGATTGCTGTGGCTTCATTAGCTTGAGTATGCACTGTTCTCTTCGACGTAGGCATGGGTCAGGTCGTTGGTGACAACGGTAGCCGTTTGTTCTCCAGAGTGAAGGTCAATCTCGATTACGACCTCTCTGCCGCTGAGGTCTACCTCGGAGCGGTCTGCGGCAGGCATTCCCTTGGAAGAGATCAAAACCGAATTCATCGACACATCAATGTCGTAGGGGTCAAAGGTCGCCGAGGTGGTGCCAATGGCCGCAAGTATCCTGCCCCAATTTGGATCGTTTCCAAAGATTGCTGTTTTAAACAGGTTGTTCCGTGCAATAGCCCGACCAACCTCAAGAGCATCGGACTCGCTGGCCGCGCCTTGGACTTTGATGTGGATGTTGTGACTTGCACCCTCGGCATCATCGAGAAGCTTGAGTGCCAGCTCCTGACATAGCTCTGTCAATAGCTCTTGAAACTCGATTGGCTCAGGCTTCACTCCTGATGCACCAGAGGCCATTAGCGTTACCTGGTCATTGGTCGACATCGCACCATCCGAGTCCAACCGGTCAAAACTGAGGCGCGTAGCCTCCCGCAGCACAGTATCTAGCTCGTGGGGCTCAAGATCAGCA
>JALRKE010000165.1 GCA_023254845.1 Candidatus Nanopelagicaceae bacterium
AATTGCGATAGAAAGCTCTCTAGATCATCAGCGATGACTCTAAAGGGCTTTTTGCCAGGCGTCTCTAAAAGCACCTGTCCAGAGTGAAGCTCAACCGAAAATATCTGCTGACCATCAGGTTCAGTGACTCCGATAAACAGACTCAGCGGTTGCTTGAGTCGTCTCTTATTGAGTGCGTGGCCAATTAGGTTCTCACGCAAGCGCTCCATATCCTCGTCGTTCCATACCTGAATCAAAGAGAGTTGCCCTTCAGGGTGTTGCATATACAAAGAGAGAGAAAGGTAGCGTGTGTAGAAGGTAACGAGAGCTTCTGGTATCTCGGTCTCAAGTGCATCACTTAACCGATCAAACATATCGTTTGGCGTTGCTCGAAGAGTAGGGCGCCAGGCAGCCATCTCATTCTCGGTATATGGCTGAATCAAACAGGGGCTAAGCCAGTCGGATTCAACAAGCGTCGTTGGCCAGCCAATAGCAGTTTGGATATCTTCATACTCACGAACAAGTCGATCTAATTGTTGTGCAACGCCGGTCATGTTGTCCCCTCTAAGAGATTGAATCTTAGCATGGAGAGAAGTGGAGATCTGATCGCTTTTTAGCCACTTTGGTTATTTGTTC
>JALRKE010000166.1 GCA_023254845.1 Candidatus Nanopelagicaceae bacterium
TTACTGTTGATCTTTTTTGTCCAACTGCAACGTATATACAATACAGTTTTTGTTTTTCATCACCAGATTCATTGATTTTTTTTGATTAATAATTGCATCTACTGCAACTGCTGTTTTACCAGTTTGTCTATCACCAATAATTAATTCCCTTTGCCCTCTTCCAATCGGAACTAGACTGTCAATTGATTTAAGACCAGTTTGCATTGGTTCACTTACTGATTGTCGTGGAATAATACCAGGAGCTTTTACTTCAACCCTGCTTTTTTTAATTCCTTTATCTAATGGTCCTTTTCCATCAATAGGATTTCCTAAACCATCCACTACTCTTCCTAATAATTCTTTTCCAACTGGAGTATCAACAATATTACCAGTTCTTTTTACTACATCTCCTTCTTTAACATTTCTGTCATCACCAAAAATTACGACACCAACGTTTTCACTTTCTAAGTTTAGAGCCATACCTTTTGAACCATCTGCAAACTCTACCATTTCACCAGCTTGAACATTATCCAAACCATAAATCCTAGCAATACCGTCTCCAACTGATAAAACTTGACCAACTTCTGTGACTTCTGCTTTATCGCCAAAATTTTTAATTTGTTCTTTTAATAT
>JALRKE010000167.1 GCA_023254845.1 Candidatus Nanopelagicaceae bacterium
AAAGCGCATGATGTCTGGCGCGCGAAAATCGCCAATCACGCCCCGCGCAATCAGCGCCTGCATGGCGGCATAGCCCTCGGCGAAACGAAACGACACTTGGCTGCCCCGTTCGGCATGGGCGCGGGGCGTGGCCAGTTCCAACATTGGGCAGGTGGCCTCGATCCCGGCGATAAACCGGTCGGTCAGAGCCAGCGATTGTGCGCGCACTTTGGCCATATCGGTCATGTCCCAAATATCAAGCGCGGCCTCTAGCGCTGCCAGCGCCAGCACTGGGGGCGTGCCCACGCGCATACGCTCGATCCCGGCGCCGGGGCGGTAGGCCAGATCAAAGGCAAAAGGGGCCTCGTGCCCCAGCCAGCCCGAAAGCGCAGGCAGCGCCGCCTCGGCATGGCGCGGGTTGACATAGATGAACGCCGGCGCGCCCGGCCCACCGTTTAGGTATTTATAGGTGCAGCCCCCGGCAAAATCGGCGTCGCAGCCCGCCAGATCAACCTGCGTGGCCCCGGCGGTATGGGCCAGATCCCACACGGTGATCACCCCCATTTCATGGGCGCGGCGGGTCAGCGCGCGCATGTCATGCATGCGCCCGGTGCGATAATCCACCTCGGTC
>JALRKE010000168.1 GCA_023254845.1 Candidatus Nanopelagicaceae bacterium
CATCTCTTGAAGCAAGATCTTTTGCTTTTGGAGCATAATTAGGCATGAATCGTTCCCCTTCTGAGTTAATTAGGTAGCCTCCTTCGCCTCGACAACCCTCAGTCATTAGAGAACCATTTCCATAAAGACCTGTGGGGTGGAATTGCCACATCTCCATGTCTTGAAGTGGTAAATCTTGTCTTAAAACCATACCTAAGCCATCGCCAGTACAAATTAAAGATGTCGTATTTTGCTCATAAACCTGACCAGCTCCACCAGTTGCCAAAACTACTGCTGAAGTTTTAATTGCAGAAACTTCTCCTGTCTCCATATCAAAACAGCTAACACCTGAAATTTCACCAGAATTATTTTTGATAAGATCAACTGCAAACCACTCATTAAAAAACTCTGTTCCTGCTTTTAGGTTTGCCTGATAAAGTGTGTGTAAAAGTGCATGTCCTGTTCTATCTGCAGCTGCGCATGTTCTTGCTGCCTGACCACCCTCACCAAATTCTTTTGATTGTCCTCCAAAAGGCCTTTGATATATTCTGCCATTATCAAACCTAGAGAAAGGAAGGCCCATATGCTCGAGTTCAAAAACAGCATCAGGTCCTTCTGAACACATGT
>JALRKE010000169.1 GCA_023254845.1 Candidatus Nanopelagicaceae bacterium
CCATTTAGACCTGCGCGCTAAAGGAAAGAGCAGAAAATGCACATTCTCGACTCAGTTGATGCCAAGAGCCTCAGGAGCGACATCCCAGACTTCCGTGCCGGAGATAACGTCAAGGTTCACGTAAACATCGTTGAAGGTAACCGCAGCCGTGTCCAGGTCTTCCAGGGAGTTGTAATCTCCCGCAGCGGCCACGGAGTCCGCGAAACCTTTACCGTTCGCAAGGTCTCTTTCCAGGTCGGCGTTGAGCGTACCTTCCCAGTACACAGCCCAGTTCTCGAGAAGATCGAGCTGGTTTCCAAGGGAGACGTTCGCAGGGCAAAGCTCTACTACCTTCGCAACCTTCGCGGCAAGGCTGCCAAGATTCGCGAGAAGCGAGAGAACGCCTAACTAAACTAGGCGTTATGTCGTTTTCCGGGAGTCGCAGACCCCGCAGTAATTCCCTCTCAGCCCGTTGGCGCAGGTCATTCAGGCGCGCCCGGAAAAACGCCTTTCTCAGCTTCCTGATTGACTTCACGGTCATTGTGGGAACCGCGCTTGTGCTCTCGGTTGTCATCAAAGCCTTTCTCATTCGCAGCTTTTTCATCCCATCAGGTTCG
>JALRKE010000016.1 GCA_023254845.1 Candidatus Nanopelagicaceae bacterium
CCAACTAGTAATGGTGCGCTAGTCTTTGTGATTGTAGTTTCGATGATCTGCGCAGCCACTGAGTTTATTAACGGATCGATATCTGAGGCGTTCTCTGGCCAGACAATTAGGTCAGCGTCAATTGGAACATTGATAGTTGCATCCGCATGGCGCTTTAGTACCGAGAGCGCCCGTTTGTTGAAATCTAATCCCAATTCATCAACCCCTCCTTGCACCGCAACAACATTGATGACATCCGTTGATGGAGGTAACGAAGAGAACAAACTAAGCAAAACTGGAATTGGCAGGACAACTACGGCTCTGATTCTTACATAGGTAAAAAGTGCAGATAGAAGTACGACCACAAAAGTAATACCTGCGACCCCGATTATTGAATAAAGTCCCGAAAGATACTCAATTTGAGTGTGCCCAACTCTCCCCCATCCAAAACCACCAAAAGGCCACTTCATTCGTGCTATTTCTATAACGGTGAAATAAGTGGCGAAAAGAAGGACCGATGAGGTTGTTCGTCTCCAAGTAAAAAGCGCAAGAGCGCTGAAGAGCGCGGTTTGCAGTAGCGCGAGGCTTACCCAAGGCAGCCATCCAACATATGAACCGGACCAGTGCAGTAATGGTAGAAAAAACGTTAATCCAGCGAGGGTTGAAGCGATGAATCGATCGCGCAACTCTCTATCAATCATCGATCTATACAAAAGCGCTCCGCCAATGTAAGGACCGAGCGGAAATTCCAACGGTGCAAATCCGGTCCATAAGAAGAACCCAGAAAGTATTGCGAGTGCTATTCCCACCCTAAAGCCGCCTTAAGTCGAGTGAAGCTGGTGGAAAGTCCATGCTCCGTGCTCAGTTTTTCCGACGTCTTTGGATCTTCGGGTCGATCTGGAATCGTGAAATCTACTCTGGGCAGTGAGATGTTCGTGGCGCAGGAGACTAACTCTTCGACGATTGATGCATAAGCATGATCAGCAAGTATTCTCTTCCGATGAATGTCACGGAGATTTGCATCGTCCGACTTGGCAGCAGTAATAACCGCCTCAATTGAGTGATATTTAGAAGCGATTTCAGCTGCCCCCTTCTCTCCAATTCCCTTAATACCTGGGAGTCCATCTGAGGCATCACCACGTATCATTGCAAAGAGCCCATACCGCTCCCCTGGGATTGAGTATTTATTGGCGATCCAGGCGGTATCGACCAAATCGTGCGCGCTAATCCCTTTAGCGAGGTAAACGACCTTTACATCTCTATCATCATCTACTAGTTGAAAGAGATCTCGGTCGCCCGTCACAACGCGTACGGGCCCCGCTTCGCGCTTGGCGAGCGTTGCTATTACATCATCGGCCTCGTAATCATCGGCTCCAATAATTTGAACTCCGAGTGATTCAAAAAAATCGAGAATAATTGGAACCTGCGGAGTTAGTAAATCTGGTTCCTCTTCTTCCTCGCCACTCTCATCTAATCGATTAGTCTTGTACTCCGGAAAAAGTTGAACACGCCAAGATGGTCGCCAATCGCCATCAAGACAGATGGCAAGTCGATCAGGTCGATAAGAGTTAATCAGTCGAGCAGTCATATCAATAAACCCTCTGACCGCGTTTATTGGCTCACCTTTTGGCGAAAGCAACGTATCAGGCATCCCGTAATAGGCTCGATACCAGAGTGAGGCGCTATCGATAAGCATTAGCGTCATGCAATCACCGCCGAGTATGCAACTACCCCACGATCAATCCGTTTTATTGCTTCGCGCGCCAGGGTTGCTAACTCACTTCTCGCGCTCATGAGCTGTCCAAGTAGATCGATGATTTGTCGCATATTCCGTACAAAGTCCCCCACCGGTATCTCGGTCTCTCGAAGAATAGAGTGCAAGGAGTTTCCGTTTGCCCATCGATATGAACTCCAGGCCAAGTCGAAGTTCGGTTCGCGCTGTGGGTTGAGTCCTTCGTTCTCTTCAAGGTAAACCAATTTTGACCAGGTAGAAATACATGCCTTTACGGGGTTCTCTAAACTCTTCGGAATCCTCGGGATTTTGCTCCGCTCGCCACGTCCTTCAAAGATCAATCCAGAGAGTAAGCCCACAAGATCAGCTGGCGATATGGCGGCAAAGAGCTCCTGATAAATCATCTCTGTTAGTAATAGGTCGCTCTCAGCATAGATACGGGTTAGCGAGATCCCTTTACTGGTGAGTTTCTCACCTTCCACGTAGCCGAGTTCTTCCAAAATTGAACTCACTTGATCGAATGTGCGTGGGATGACATTGGTACGATTTTCCATTCGAGAGCGCAAGCCCTCGGTCTCCCTTAACAATCTATCTCCTCGCTCATGATTCCGAGCGTGGTTCTCTCTATCTGAGCATAGATGGCATGGGTGCGATTTCAATTCTTTTCTATGAAATGAAATTTCCTCCTCAATGTCTCGACGATTTCGACGTTTAACACCGCGACCAGGACGGGTAGCGGCGCTCTGTTCCAATTTCTTAATGGCGAAGCGGTGCTCCATGTATTCTGAAAAATCACCAAGGTGACAACCACCTTCTCCAGAAATGCGGCTTATTGCATCTTCATTCTTAGCGATCTGTTTTAGTAGCCCTGAAACGCTGTGATCCGCTTGGAATTGTGCGAAAGATGCGGCTAGAGATTTGCGAGCTCGCTCCTTTCCAAAACGCGAAATCAAGTTTGCCGACATGTTGTAGGTGGGAGAGAACGAGGATTTCAACGGATAGGTTCGTGTACTTGCAAGACCGGCAGCCATGGAGCTATCAATCTGTTCGCTCCAAAGTACAACGGCATTACCTTCAATATCAATTCCGCGGCGTCCGGCTCTTCCTGTGAGTTGGGTGTACTCCCCCGGCGTTACTGCAACATGGCTCTCGCCATTCCACTTGATCAACTTCTCTAGGAAGACCGTTCTAGCAGGCATATTGATACCAAGCGCAAGGGTCTCAGTGGCGAAAACTAATTTGATGAGTCCTTGTTGGAAGAGCTCTTCAACTGTTTCCTTAAACATCGGCAACAAGCCCGCGTGATGTGAAGCCATACCTCTTTCGAGGGCTTGGGACCATTCGTGAAAACCCAAAATCCCAAAATCCTCGTGAGGCAATTCTGCAGTTTTACGAGCAATAACAGATTGAATGACTTCACGCTCGTCACTTGTGGTTAGGGAGATTCCATCTCGAATACATTGAGTTACAGCTGCATCGCAACCCGCTCGAGAAAAAATAAAGTAAATGGCTGGCAGATACTGCCGTTCATGTAACTTCCAAATGATCTCTGGCCTGGTAGGCGCCTTGATGGACGAGAACGATCGGCCTCCACTCCGTGGATTGCCAGGAATTCGCCGAGCTGAACTCCGTTCTAGACGGATCAACTCCGGGTTAACTCGACCATCATCAACGAAGAGATCTAGCAGTCGATTTCCAATGAGAATGTGTTGATAGAGAGGTACCGGGCGAATCTCAGAGAGAACAACTTCTGTCTCTCCCCTTACGTTTTTGAGCCATGCGCCGAACTCCTCAGCGTTAGACACTGTTGCCGATAAAGAGATTACTTGGATGCGCTCTGGCAGATGGATAAGGATCTCTTCCCATACCGCGCCACGGAATTTATCTGCCAAATAGTGAACTTCATCCATGACTACATAGCCAAGGTTTTCTATCCCCTCGGGTCTGGCATAGATCATGTTCCGTAGAACTTCCGTCGTCATCACCACGATCGGGGCATCTCCATTAACAGAGGAATCTCCGGTTAACAGGCCTACGTTCCCCTCGCCATGAACTTTGCAAAGTTCTGCGAATTTCTGATTGGAGAGCGCCTTAATCGGTGTTGTGTAAAAGCATCGCTCTCCTTTCTGCTCGGCCATGAAGGCCGCGAACTCGCCAACTATCGTCTTTCCTGCCCCGGTAGGAGCTGCAACGAGAACGCTCTTGCCATCTTCAACATGCTGACAGGAAAGGGTTTGAAAATTATCGAAGGGAAACTCATATCGGCTGGCGAACTCGTTGGTGAGCGGGTATTTGCTGCGACGTTTCGCTGCAACTAAACGTTCTGCTGGGGAAAGACTCACGCTCTTACCCAAGTTCTAAGCGCCCCAGGAGCAATCTCAGCAGTAATCGGTAATGGGCCAATTCGTTCGCCATCTGCATATGCAATCGCTTTAGAGTTGATCGTGATCTTTTTACCCTGCAGGATTCTAACTTTTGGATGCGTGATGTGCGTGCCCTTAAATACCTTAGGGAACACTTTCAAGAATTCAATTTTTGAAACTGGCTCAAGAATCATCAGATCGAAGAGCCCGTCTTGGATATCCGAGTTGGGACAGATCTTCATCCCCCCTCCGTAGCTGATTCCATTGGCAACGGCTATCAACATCGCAGGAGTAGTCACTTGTCTTCCGTCAACGCTAATTTCGTACTCCAAGGGTTCGAAAACGGGAAGCTCGAGCAACATTGCCAAGTCATACTTGATCTTGCTTCGAATTCTCATTCGATTCGCTCGTTCATTGACCATCGAGTCGAAACCAGTACTTAGAATCTCAGCAAAGTACATCCCGTTTACCCTCCCCAGATCAATAGATGTAGGTTGATGCGTAAGGGCGTAACTCAAGGATGCAACTGGTAAATCCAAATCAAGATTCATAGTTCTGGCGAAATCATTTCCAGTACCTGCAGGGATAAGAATTAAAGGAACTTCAGTTCCGGCAAGTTCTTGTATTGCAAGATGGACCATTCCATCCCCACCTACAACAATTACTGCCTCTGGATTCGTTCTTTTGAGGCTGGAACGCAGGTTCAATACGGCACTCTCGTAACTACTACCCGAGATATCTGAGAAGGATATTTCCCGAGCTTTCAATTCCTTGATCACGTCGGCGATAACGTTTCGACCCTGCCCAGCCCCGGATGTTGGATTAGCTAAAAGAAGAAACATAGGAGCACGAACTAAATGGACTCGGGAGAGTCAATTGCGTCGGCCTCATCGACGCCAGAAGCCTCGTCATCTGCAAACCTATTTCGTTTTCGATCGCGTTTCTTATCAACAAGCAGTGCAATGCCACCCGCTCCGTAATAAAGAAGTATCAAGGGCACTGCTAAGGCTGCCATCGACAATGGATCAGCAGTTGGCGAAAATGCGGCGACAAAAAAAGTTATTCCAAAGATTGCGAACCGCCATGGTTTCAAGATTGATTTCCCGCTCAAGAGCCCTATCAAATTGAGCGAGACCAGAAACACTGGCAGTTCAAAAGCTATTCCAAAAATCAATATTAGGCGGAGTACGAAATCAAGGTAGTCATCAAACCTAATAAGGTTATCTAGCGCATCTGGGGTAAAACCAAAGAGAACTTTTATTGCGAGAGGCAAGACTATGTATGCCAGCACTGCCCCTAGTGCGAAAAATGGCGTGGCTGCAACTACGAAAAAGACCGAATTGCGCTTCTCCTTCCAAGTTAGAGCAGGGGCAATAAACGCCCACAACTGATAGAGCCAGAACGGCGCAGAGAGAATTACGCCCGTAAGGAAGGAGACTTTGAGTTGTAAGTTCAATGGCCCTAAAACTCCGGCGATGTAGAGGGCGCCACATTCAGCCGAATCTCTTGCCTGCGCAGCCCTTAAATCGCAAACCGGTGATGAGAGGTTTGCGATGATGTCCCCATAGTAAATCCAACCGACAACGGCAAATAGGAAAATAAATAAAGCTGACTTGATAACTCGCCCACGCAATTCGCGTAAGTGGTCAAGCAGCGGCATAGTTCCACGACTTGAAGTAGACACTTTCACCTCACCGCCATTTCTTAGTGCGGTTCTTACAAGTCACCTGCTAATTTGCTGACTTGCCCTCTTCGTCTGATTTTTTCTCATCTTTGTTCAGTTCCTTTACCTCGCTCTTGAATATCCGTAGCGACCTACCGAGCGCACGAGCGGAGTCTGGGAGGCGCTTTGCCCCAAAAAGGATTACGACAACAAGAATCAATAAAAGCCAATGGGATGGTTCGCGTAAACCGAACATATTACCTCCTGGAAACGGTGGTCGAACGCTATCACGACCTTAGACCCGTTACTTGCCTACTCAGGTTTGCTGTAGTTCTTCAGCGACTCCTCAGCAAGAAGGGCCACTCTCGAGCGAATTCGCTCTGGACCTTCAACTACAAGATCCCCACCTTCTGCAAGAGCGCTTCGAACAACCCACTCTTCTTGAAAAATATCAATAAGAAATTGATTCCCGCGCTTTTCTAACTGCGAAGAGTTCTCCTTGATGAAGCGGTTCTCGTCTGAGGATCGTAGAGTTGCTTTGCTGATTGCTTCCTCGTCAGTTGAGTTTGCCCTAACTGATTCTTCATCAATCAAATTTACCGACTTCATGTTCGCGAGATTGAAAGTCCGTACTCCATTACTCAAGTCGCACCACGCCTCAATCAAAGTCCGATTCGATTCAGGGATTACGTTTGTCACTGAGATCTTCCGCTCGGTAATTTGAGACTTTGTTGGATTGATATAGGTTACGAGAAGTTTCTTTCCTTGAACCATGGAATCTGAAACCACCTGCAATTTAGTTCTTTCGGCATCGCTTTCAAAGTAGATTGCTTCATTCGGTATTTGATGCGTGAAAAGTCGGGTGAATTTCTTTCGCAATTCTCTTACTTTGTCTCGTTTAGAGTCAGGCAACAGTTCCTCAAGGGCAGCAAGTGCCACCCGAATAATCAGGGCTTCGGTCTGCGAGAAGCGTCGAGGTGAATCTAAATTCTGCGGTTCCCTTAATGAAACGATGCCGTCATCTATTGAGAGATCAATCAACTCAAGCGGCGTATATCCAGGGAGGCCACACATGAAAAGAAGATCGAGATCTTTAACGATTTCTTGGACAGTCACACCAAACTCTGCGGCTACTTCTTTCAAGGAGATTCCAGGATGGTTATGAAGATATGGAACGAGATCAATCAGGCGAATTGCGCGCGCTGCCGCCGTTTCAACCATGGCTTGTCACCAGTTTCTTCAAACTTTCAACGAGAACCAGACGAAGTTCGGCTGGTTCTTCGACAACTGCATCCGGACCCATCCATAGGAGCTCCCGTAGCGCCTGCTCTTGATCTTTGAAGTTAACCTTTAAGAGATCCCAATCGTCATCCAGTTGTGTCACCGATTCCGCGGAATTTCTTAAGTTTAAGGCGAGCGCGCGTCGAACCTTTACTGCAACTGAGTACTCCCCAGGCTTTAGCATGACGAGATAATCCTTGGCGCTGAAATCCTCAGGTATTACATAAGAATTAATTGGCCCAGACGTATCGATTCTCGAGTTGATCCGTGACAACTTGAAAACTCGAACATCGTCGCGATCTAAATCTTCACCTACAAGATACCAACCGCCACGCCAGGCGCTAAGTCCTAAGGGGTTTACTCGTCGATCCTCATCCTTGGAAGTACCTTCCTTCCGATATTTAAAAAGGACGGTCCGTCGCTCACTCAATGCTTTAAGCAATTCGGTTAATCCAGATTCGTTGATATCGATTTCAGATAGGCGGAATGCCTCTGGTGTTATCGGCGAAACCGCCAGTGAGTTGATACGGCGATTCAGGGAGTGCGTGGTTTCTCCAAGATCGGAACCACCAATTAATCCCAGCGCAAGTGAGACAAGTCCTAGCTCTTCAGAATCAAATTTCTCGCGGAGCTGGAATAATTCTGCTCTAATTCGATATCCCACTTCATCCTCAAAGAATGGGTCATGGCTGGCAACTTCAATTTCTATGCCAAGGGTTCTGAGATCATCCTTATCCCGCTCAAACATCCGTTCTTTGGTCTCGCTACTACCGGAGTATCCAGCAACCCTTCGGAAGATCTCACTCTTAGACATGTACCGCTTAGTACCAAGCAGAGCCATAGTGAGATTCACTAACCGCTCAGTCTTTGCGCTGGACATGAGGCGCATTATTGCCGGATTTCGTTATAAGGTGCGCTTCATGAAACGAAATCCTTCCCATCTAATCTCCCTCTTTGGTTCACTTCTGATTGCGTCAACTTTGCTTGTAGGTTGTACAACCGACGGTGGGGCGCCTTCTGACGCGCCGATGGGGCAACAAGAGGAAGGAAGCGCTAACGTTGCCGGCATGCCAAAGATTTCAGGCGAGCTTGGCCAAGAACCTCGAATTATCGCCCCCGAGGGAAATCCACCTAGCGAACTTGTTACGGAGGACGTCTTCGTCGGTTCCGGCGCGGAAGCTCTGCCTGGTTCAACGCTGACGGTTCATTACACCTTGATGACCTGGTCAAACGGTCAGATAGTTGAGAGTTCGTGGATTGGCGATCCTGCAACGTTCCCACTAAGTGGCGTGATTCTTGGTTGGCAAGAAGGAATACCCGGAATGAAAGAAGGCGGACGTAGGCTTCTTGTCATCCCGCCAGACCTTGGTTACGGCTCGTCAGGCGCCGGAGCCTCAATCGCTCCAAATGAGACTTTGATTTTCGTAGTCGACTTGATCAAAGTTAACTGATCAAAGTTTATTAATAGAGGTTAATTACGACTCGTTCTCTGAGTACGCTCCCTTTGAAGGTCTTCTGCGTCTTCTAATTGCTTTTACTCCTGGAGCTAACCTGCGCGCAAAAAGTAAGAATCCCGTATGCGCATTCATTGCATGTTGCGGGCGTACTGCTAAACCTTCGTGATGCCAATTCCTAAGCATTGTTTCAAAACTCTCTGGCTCTGAAAATAGGTCAGATTCTCTTACTGCCTCGGCCGTTCTCGAAAGTTGGGTCGTGGTAGCTACGTAACAACAAATGACTCCCCCAGATTTCAAAGCATCAGCGGAAGCCTTAAGAACATCCCATGGCGCAAGCATGTCCAATACAACACGGTCGTAATCGCCAGAAAATGACGCGCTCTCGACCCGCCCATTCCGCAGCTGCCAATTGGTGGGCAATTCACCAAAATAATTCTTTACATTCGAACGGGCAATCTCAAGGAAATCAGGTCGCTCTTCATAGGAGGTTAGAACTCCAGCATCACCAATTGCTCTCAAGATAGAGATTGATAACGCACCACTTCCCGCGCCAGCTTCCAATACGCGAGCGCCAGGAAAGAGATCACAAAAACCTACGATTACCGCGGCATCTTTGGGATAGACGATCGTTGCGCCCCGGGGCATGGATAGAACGTAATCGTTAAGTAGTGGTCTAAATGCCTGATAGGAGGTTCCACTACTTGAAAGAAGAACAACTCCTTCTTCTTTACCGATAATCTCGTCATGTTGAATCCAGCCTTTATGCGAATGCCACTGATTACCGGGCTGAAGGAAGAACGAATACATCTTGCCCTTGCTATCGGTAAGTTGCACTCGATCGCCTGCTTTAAATGGACCGCTTCCTAAAACCTTCATCGCAAGTCAACTCGCAATCTTGGCATGGAAAAGTCCGGCAAGAGAATTGAGATCCAAGCCTTCCAAGCTCTGACGATGAACAACTTTTTCACCTTCAGGAAGAACCGTGAGATGCGGCAAACCTAGTACATATCCACCTGAATCTATTGCTGCTCGCATTCCAGTTACCGAGTCTTCGATGATCAAGGACCGTTCTATATTAACCCCAAGAGCGTCTGCGGCTCTCAAATAACCCTCTGGGTCCGGTTTCGTTGCAACAACATCATCTGCAGAGCAAGTAAATGCGAAGAATTCATTACCAATACTCTTTAGGGCGGCATCCATGATTTTTCTTGTACTCGCCGAAACAAGCGCCATTGGCAGCTGTTCTCCATACATCGCTCTTAAAAGGCTCTCCGCACCTAAAGTAAAGCCAACGCCTGCAGATAGGCGTTCAATCATCCGATCGATCAACAAGAAGGCCAACTCTAGGGGTTCGTGGTCGCCCTTAACCCGCGACCTCATATAGGCATCAACGCGCTCCACAGGTCCACCTAGGCAATGCTTGGCGTCCTCATCGCTCCAAGTCACTCCTAGTGATTGCATTAGTCGATGTTCCTCTTCAATCCAAATAGGTTCAGAGTCAATCAAAGTTCCATCCATATCCCAAAGAACTGCCTCAAACGGAAATATAGATTTGATTGGCCCAGATTTAATTAGCCCAGATCTAAACTGCATTGAAGTACTTTGCTTCTGGATGATGAACGATGATTGCAGAAGTAGATTGCTCGGGATGAAGCTGAAATTCTTCAGATAACTCAACACCAATTCGGCCCGGATCCAACAATTCACAGAGTTGGAGCTGCGCCGAGAGATCAGGGCAAGCTGGATAGCCAAAGGAGTATCTAGATCCTTGATAATCCTGGTCCAAAATGCCCTGCAAAGCTAGATCATCGCTATCCCCCACCCCGAGTTCGTCTCGTATTCTGGAATGCCAATATTCAGCGAGCGCCTCAGTTAATTGAACGGAGAGCCCGTGGAGCTCTAAATACTCGCGGTATTCATTGCGCGAGAAGAGTTCTGCTGTTGCCTCACTCACTGACTTTCCCATTGTTACAACATGAAATGAAACGACATCGATTTCACCACTATCTTTCGAACGGAAGAAATCTGCTAAACAGAGCCTTCGATCTCGGCGCTGTCTTGGGAATGAGAAGCGAACCTTCTCAACTCGCTCCGGCAATTGCTCATGATCAAGAACAACTAAATCATTTCCCTCGCTGTAACAAGGAAAGTAGCCATAGACAACGGCGGCATTTAGCCAACCCTTTGATTGGGCTTCATTTAAGAGAGCGCGAAGTCTCGGACGGCCTTCCTCTTCTGCCATCTTTTCAAATTCACCTTTTGCTCCACGTAGCCCCCATTGCCCCATAAAGAGCGCACGTTCATCTAGCATCTTCGCATACTCAGCCAGTTGTACACCCTTAACCACTTTCGATCCCCAGAATGGCGCCTTCGGTAATTGATTATTGGCAGCCACATCACTTCTCTTTGTATCTATCTCGCGGTTTACATCCTCAGAACTAGCGTGAGTTCTCCGCTCTTTCAGTGGGGGCAAAACTGCAGTTGTATCACCACGCTTCTGCGCCATCAAAGTATCCATAAGAGAGAGGCCCTCAAAAGCATCACGTGCATAACGGACAGTTCCAGGGAATTGCGAAGCTAAATCACTCTCCACATACGTACGCGTAAGAGCTGCTCCGCCAAGAAGTACCGGCCACTTATCGGCGAGTCCTCGAGCGCTTAGTTCTTCTAAATTCTCTTTCATTATCACGGTGGACTTAACTAATAAACCACTCATTCCAATTACATCAACAGAGCCACTCTCGGCGGCATCAATAATTTGATTAATTGTCTGCTTAATCCCAATATTTACAGTTCTATAACCGTTATTTGAAAGAATGATGTCGACGAGGTTCTTTCCGATGTCATGGACATCGCCTTTAACTGTCGCCAACAAGATTGCGCCTCGATCTTGCGCATCGCTTTTCTCCATATGGGGTTCAAGTAGCGAAACCGCTAATTTCATAACCTCGGCAGATTGAAGAACGAAGGGAAGTTGCATTTCCCCTTTGCCAAAGAGCTCACCGACGATCTTCATACCCTCTAAGAGGTGATCATTGATAATGCTAAGCGGGGAAATTCCGGTAGCCATGGCTTCATTCAAATCACTCTCTAATCCTTGCTTTTCGCCATCGATTATCCGGCGCGCCAATCGTTCACGGATTGGTAGAGCTGCGAGCTCTTCAGCCCTGCTCTTCTTTGACGATGTAACTGCAACACCTTCAAAGAGCTCTAAGAATCTTGTTAATGGGTCGTAAGTGCAGACACCGTCATCAAAGGTCCGCCGGTCGTAAACTAGATCGAGCGCCACTTTCAATTGCTCTTCTGGAAT
This sequence comes from Candidatus Nanopelagicaceae bacterium, assembly GCA_023254845.1. Taxonomy (GTDB): domain Bacteria; phylum Actinomycetota; class Actinomycetes; order Nanopelagicales; family Nanopelagicaceae; genus MAG-120802. The sequence continues at coordinate 11,786 of JALRKE010000016.1, forward strand.
CCGATTCATCGGAGAAATCTTGGAGGGGTGAACAATCGCGGAGTCCAATCCCGCTTTTACACACTCCGCAAGGAACACGGAGTTTAGAACGATTCGGGCTGCAGGATTTAGTCCGAAGGAAACGTTGCTTACTCCAAGGGTTGTTTGCACATCAGGAAACTCAAGTTTGAGAGCACGAATTGCTTCAATCGTTTCAATTGCGTCGCGACGAGTCTCTTCTTGGCCGGTAGCAATTGGAAATGTAAGGGTGTCAATAATGATGTCGCCAACGCTAATCCCCCAGTTACCAACGAGATCTGAAATGAGTCGCTTAGCAACTCGAAGCTTCCATTCGCGAGTTCGCGCCTGCCCTTCTTCATCAATAGTTAGCGCGATTACCGCTGCTCCATGCTCTTTAACTAGCGGCATGATCCTGGCAAACCGTGAATCGGGTCCATCTCCATCTTCATAATTAACTGAGTTGATTACACTTCGTCCACCCAATCGCTCTAAGCCCGCCTTCAAAACTGGCGGTTCGGTTGAATCGATAACGATTGGAAGTGTTGAGGAAGTAGCTAGGCGACTTGCAAGTTCACTCATATCTGCGACGCCATTGCGACCAACATAATCCACCGATAGATCAAGCATATGTGCACCATCTCTAATCTGGTCCTTAGCAATCTCTATGCATGCTTCCCAATCCTCTGCAAGTAGCGCTTCTCTAAATGCTTTACTGCCATTTGCGTTTGCGCGTTCCCCAATCGCTAGGTACGTCTGATCTTGTCGGAAGGGAACAAATTGATAGAGCGAGGAGGCGCCTGGTTCAAGCTTTGGAGTAAGTTGTGGGAGCGCTCGACCACGGACTCTTTCAACAAGTGCAGCAAGGTGTTCCGGCGTGGTGCCACAACATCCGCCAATTAAGTTAATTCCATATTGATCAACGTAATTCGAAAGCGCCTCGGCAAACTCCTTAGGCTCAAGTGGATAGTAAGCACCGCCATCTTTAAGAACCGGTAAACCGGCATTTGGCATGCATGAAATTCCAACTCTGCTGGTCTGGCTAAGTTGTCGTAAATGCTCGCTCATCTCGGCCGGTCCAGTGGCGCAGTTCATGCCAATCAGATCCACCCCGAGATTTGAGAGCGCGTTTAGCGCAGCGCCGATTTCGGACCCGAGTAACATCGTTCCGGTTGTCTCAACTGTTACTTGTGCAATTAAGACGATGTCGCGAGGCGAAGCTTCAATCGCCCTCCGCGCACCATTTACGGCTGCCTTTGCCTGTAGTAGATCCTGTGTGGTTTCAATCAACAACGCATCAGATCCTCCATCAATTAGACCCTTTGCTGCCTCAAAATACGAGTCCCGCAATTCCTGATAAGAAACATGTCCAAGGGTTGGCAATTTAGTTCCCGGACCTATGGAGCCAAGAACCCACTTAACGGACCCAAATTCATCAGCAGTCTCACGCGCAACTTTCGCGCCCGCAAAAGCTAGTTCATAGATTCGCTCCGGAATTCCATACTCACCAAGATTGGCGAGATTCGCCCCAAAGGTATTTGTCTCAACAGCATCTACTCCGGCCGTCAAATACTTGCGGTGAATCTCCGCAATTAAATCGGGCCTGGTGACATTGAGAATCTCATTACAGCCCTCATGGCCCTCAAATTCCTCGAGCGTTGGGTTTGCTGCTTGGATCATCGTTCCCATTGCCCCATCGGCGATAACAATCCGCTCAGCGAGGGCTCTACGAAGCGTACCGGGCTTTAATTTCGACGCGCTCACTGGGCAGACTTTATCGTAGGGTGGTCTTATGCATCTCTTTGAGAGCGCCTTCTCGCTTCGAAATCCAATACTGCTGGCTGCATTTGAAGGTTGGAATGATGCTGGCGAATCGGCAACAGGAGCGATTAATCATCTCCTTACATCTTGGACTCATCACAAACTCGGGATGATGGATCCGGAGGATTACTACGATTTTCAGGTAAATCGCCCCGCCATCAAAGTCGATGAAAGGGTTGTCCGCGAAATTATCTGGCCAAATACAGTTCTTTTTGAAGTCTCTACACCACACCTTGATAACGACTTCATCATCGTAAAAGGTATTGAACCGTCAATGAAGTGGCGCACTTTTGCCAATGAACTTCTAGATATCGCAGATGATTACGAAGTCTCGATGTCGATCACTCTCGGAGCACTTCTTTCGGATACGCCACACACTCGCCCAATCACCGTAACTGGCAGCGGTGCCCACCCAGATGTTGCTGATCGGCTTGGAATAGAAATCTCCAAATATGAGGGCCCGACTGGAATCATCGGGGTCCTTCAAGATGCCGCTCACCAACGCGGAATTGACGCTGTATCGCTCTGGGCTTCTGTCCCTCATTACGTATCAACTCCACCATGTCCGAAAGCATCACTTGCTCTGATCAATGCCTTAGAAGATTTCCTAGATATATCCATTCCGCAAGGCGACCTCCCGGAACGATCTAGCTCTTGGGAGATTCAGGTCAATCAGATGGCGGCGGAAGATTCTGAAGTTGGCGATTACGTTAAACAGCTTGAAACTTCTAAAGATGCTGCCGAACTTCCGGAAGTGACGGCTGAATCAATCGCGCGCGAAGTGGAACGCTACCTCCGTCGTAATCCCGGCATTTAGAGGGCAATTCCTAGATACAAATCTAAGACACGAGAAAGTTCGCCGGCGTTCCCGCCTTTAGCTCCGAGTTCGGTTTGATTACACCAATCAAGAACCGAAGCTATTGCGCCTTGAACATTTAGGTCATTAGATAGTGAATCTCGTATCTTCAGCACAACGTTATGCGTTGGAGCGACTTCTTCACGCGAGAGCGCGGAGTTAATTCGATGAAGATTTGCTCTAGATTCCTCCAGCGTGCGCATTTCCCAGTTCAAATCAGCACGATAGTCGCGGTTGATTAAGGCAAAACGGATTTCATTTCCACTCCACCCTTCTTCGCGCAATTTTGAGACGAAGACCAAGTTACCAAGGCTCTTGCTCATCTTTTCGCCCTGCCAAGCAATCATGCCGGTATGCAGATAAATCTTCGCAAATGCTTTCTTGGTGATAGCGCGAGCTTGCACACTAGTCATATAGTGATGTGGGAATCGCAGATCACTGCCACCTCCTTGCAGAGAAATTGAAGTGCTGCTTTCTTTATCGCTCCAAGATTGTGCGGTAAGTGTTTGCAAGGCGATAGCAACGCATTCAATGTGCCAACCCGGTCGGCCGTTTCCAAACGGGCTCTCCCAACTTGGTTCGCCGGGACGTTCGGCAGACCAAATCAGGGTATCCAACGGATGTCGTTTTCCTGCTCTACCGGGATCTCCCCCACGTTCAGCAAAAATATCAATTGCCTCATTAATGGAGATAGGTAGTTCTTCGAGGGCACCTTGAATTGCCCTTAGGTCAAGGTAGATATCACCTTGCAAGTCGTAAGTTTTACCCGTATCGATAAGCGCCTTTATGTAGTTAATCACCGTCGACATACTTTCAACAACCCCCAAATAGCTATTGGGTGGCAAGACGCGAAGCTCAGTCATATCTTCCCGAAAAAGCTCTATCTGGGATGTAGCCAAGTCCTCCCAGTTCTGGTCATCACGTTTAGCTCGTTCTAAAAGTGGTTCATCGATGTCTGTGATGTTCTGTGTGTAATGCAACGTCCTACCTGAGGCAATCAAGAATCTATGGATGAGATCAAAAGTTAGGTAAGTGGCTGCGTGCCCAAGATGGGTTGCATCGTAAGGTGTAATACCGCAAACGTAGGAAGCGACCGGAAAATCCGTGAACTCTTCCTTCTTGTTGCTGTAACTATCGGTCAAGCATAGAAGCGGGTGTGCCGTGGAATTATCCGAAGGAGGCAGATAAACGGAAGGCCAGCTACGCATATGAAAAGCCTATACAAGTCATCCGATTAGACCGGTGGCCACGGAATGGCGGGCCAATTCGGATTCGGATAAGGGAAACGTGGTTCTTCTCGGAGGCTTTCTAGCCGCAGCCTTAGCGCCGTAATCTCCTCGCTATTTATATACGGGGAAACCATCTTCTCCAGGGTTGTGAACTCAACCAAGAGTTTCTCTATCTGTCCCAATTCTGCGCTGTTTAACTCAAGTCCGGCAAACTGCCAGATCACCGTTCGGAGTTTGAATTCTCTATGAAACGAGACTCCATGATCACATCCGAAGAGAGCTCCCTCATAATCAACGAGCACATGGCCAAATTTTCTATCGGTATTGTTTATGATGAAATCGAAGAGCGCCATGACGCGAAGCGATGGAGCCTCACTCTGGGTAAAGGCGATTACATCTACCTCGGGGTCAATATTTACCCATTCTTGAACTGCTCCAGGCCCAAATGGTCCATCGCGCATAGTTGTCGATGGAACAAGATTAAACCCTGCGAAATCGCTAAGAAGATAAGCGGCAACTTCCCGGCCAGCGAGATTGCCATCAGGAAAATCCCATAAAGGACGCTCTCCGGAAATTGGTTTGTAGACAACTTTTCTTACCTCGTCTGAGCCGTCGGGTAACTCAAGTTCACAGAACAAGGTTGCATTAGAAGCATCAACAAGGCGACCGGCTACTACCAATTCGCCCATTGCTAATTCTGCAACCGTCAGTTGCTTGGTTCTGTTCATGTCTTTTAGCTCTGTCGTCTAAAGCCGTTAGCGCGAGGGCAGAGATGTCCGCCAGGATTAACCGGGCCACCGCAGAAAACACAGGGCTGGCGACCGGCGGAGACAACGAGATCTGTTCTTCTTGCAAAGGTCAACAAATCCTCACCCGTTAACCGCGCGCGAACAATTGGTGGTGCGCCATCATCGTCATCGGTAATCAACTCTTCATAAATCTCATCGGTAATTGGGTTGGCCATCGCTTGGCCTTCGAAGAGAAAGAGCTCTTCTTGGGGCGTCCAAGATAGAGACATAACGCCTAAGGCG
>JALRKE010000170.1 GCA_023254845.1 Candidatus Nanopelagicaceae bacterium
AAAAGGCTCCTCATGGCTTTCAGGGATTCCTTTAGCACAAAAAGATTTATTTTGTACAGAAGGCTTAAGGACCACATGTTCTTCAAAAATACTTAGTAATTTTATCCCTCCGTATACTGCAACAGCAGTTCAAAAACTTGAAGATGCTGGCTCTATTACTATTGGCAAAACAAATATGGATGAGTTTGCAATGGGGTCTTCTAATGAAACTAGTTTTTTTGGAAATGTGCATAACCCATGGAAAAAAGGATATGTGCCAGGAGGAAGCTCTGGTGGGTCTGCTGCAGCTGTAGCAGCTGGAATTGTCCCAGCCGCAACTGGAACTGATACAGGAGGATCAATTCGCCAGCCTGCTGCACATTGCGGAATCACTGGGTTAAAACCTACTTATGGCAGAATTTCGAGATGGGGAATGATTGCCTTCGCCTCAAGTCTAGATCAGGCCGGACCACTAGCAAGAACAGCTGAAGATTGCGCCATATTGCTAAATACAATGTCAGGGCATGACCTTAATGACACCACATCATTAAGCTCCGATGTTCCTGATTTCTTAGAAAATATCAATCAACCTATCGATGGGTTAAAAATAGGGGTTA
>JALRKE010000171.1 GCA_023254845.1 Candidatus Nanopelagicaceae bacterium
CTATTTTCGTATTTCAAAAATGTTCATGTTTCGCATGGAATTACTTCTCGGGGAGGATGGAAGCGCCCGTTAGGGAACGAACTGTTTGGAAAAAAGTTAGGTGTTTTGGGGCTAGGTGCTATAGGTAAGGAGTTGGCTAAGCGCACCCCTTATTTAGGGATGGAGACCTATGTTTATGATGTTTATCTAGACCAAGAGTTTGTAGCTAATAATGATGTTAAGGTTTCTAAAAGTGTAGAAGAAATGTTTGCAACCTGTGATATCATCTCATTGCATGTGCCATTGTTGGATACTACAAAAGGGTTGGTCTCTAGGAAACTCTTGTTAGAGAAGACAAAACCTGGATTAACATTGATTAATACTTCTCGTGCTGGGTTGATAGAAGAGCAAGATGTTTTAGATGCATTGGAGGCAGGACAGTTGAAGGGCTATTTGACTGATGTGCTGTCAATTGAGCCGATGTCAGAGCAGTGCTTGCTTAGAGATAAGCCAGGGGTTTTGATTACTCCACATATTGGATCTAGAACACAAGAAACTATTCAAAGACAAGGGTCCATGGCGGTGAATAACCTTATTAGAATAATACTGTGTGAT
>JALRKE010000172.1 GCA_023254845.1 Candidatus Nanopelagicaceae bacterium
CGCCATTTAAAGCGGTACGCGAGCTGGGTTTAGAACGTCGTGAGACAGTTCGGTCCCTATCTGCCGTGGGTGTAGGATACTTGAGAGGAGTTGCCCCTAGTACGAGAGGACCGGGGTGAACGATCCACTGGTGGACCTGTTGTTGCGCCAGCAGCAGTGCAGGGTAGCTATGATCGGACAGGATAACCGCTGAAGGCATCTAAGCGGGAAGCCCCCCTCAAAACAAGGTATCCCTGAGGGCCGTGGTAGACCACCACGTCGATAGGCCGGAGATGTAAGCACAGTAACACGTTCAGTTGACCGGTACTAATGGCCCGATAGGCTTGATTTGATCCAGTAATAGTCAGACTATTACAATCCAATCAAAGTCATACATAAAACCCTGACTTGGACTGATGTTATTTATTCGGTTTGGTGGCCATAGCACGAGTGAAACACCCGGATCCTTTCCGAACCCGGCCGTTAAGCACCGTCGCGCTGATGGTACTGCATCTTAAGGTGTGGGAGAGTAAGTCACCGCCAAACCTAATAAATAACATCACAGTATCTCTCTACGATGACAATACCATCATGACGCGGGATGGAGCACCC
>JALRKE010000173.1 GCA_023254845.1 Candidatus Nanopelagicaceae bacterium
ATGTCCTACTTTCACACAGGAATCTGCACTATCATCGGCGCTGACGCGTTTCACTGTCCTGTTCGAGATGGGAAGGAGTGGTACCACGTCGCTATGGTCATCAGGCATAACGGGTTGTCTGGGCAGTTTGCTGCATAGCAGGCGCACTACCCGGACGAATTCATAGAGTCTTAATCAGCTGTCTTTTTGACTGCGCCACGAATGGGCATACATAACAAGGACTCAAGTTCCTGTTTTATTACTATTGAGTGGTGGTAGTCACATTGTTATGACTCACACGCTCAAAGTTATAGGGTCAAGCCTCACGAGCAATTAGTACTGGTTAGCTTAACGCATTGCTGCGCTTCCACACCCAGCCTATCAACGTCCTGGTCTTGAACGACTCTTTAGGGGGCTCAAGGCCCCGGCAGATCTCATCTTAGAACGAGTTTCCCGCTTAGATGCTTTCAGCGGTTATCTCTTCCGCACTTAGCTACTCGGCAATGCCACTGGCGTGACAACCGATACACCAGAGGTGCGTCCACTCCGGTCCTCTCGTACTAGGAGCAGGCTTCTTCAAATCTGCAGCGCCCACGGAAGAT
>JALRKE010000174.1:0-281 GCA_023254845.1 Candidatus Nanopelagicaceae bacterium
GGACTTAGTTGTAGATACATCCAAACTCAACATCCACCAGCTAGAACGGAAAATCAAAGAACTCTTTCAGAGTGGTTCACTCGCTGCCCTCAAAGTCAATGTTCTCTCATTTGGTTATAAGTTTGGTATTCCGGCGGATGCTGACTTAGTTATGGATTGCCGATTTATCCCAAATCCACATTGGCAACCAGAGTTAAGGCCAAAGAGTGGTCTAGATAAAGAGGTAAGTGATGCAGTTCTGAATGCAACCGCCGTGCCGGAGTTTCTCGATCGGTATGTGG
>JALRKE010000174.1:291-580 GCA_023254845.1 Candidatus Nanopelagicaceae bacterium
ACTTGAGCAATCGGCTGTACTGGCGGCAAGCACCGAAGCGTTGCGGTTGCTGAAGAACTCGCCAAACGTTTAAATGGACTTGAGATTTCTGAAGATTCATCGGTTTCGGCTCACCCTATACATCGTGATCTCGGGAGAGAGCGTTGAAAGTAGTTTCATTTGGTGGCGGACATGGTCTTGCCACTATGTTAAAAGCTATACGCCAGCTGACCCCAGAGATCACAGCAATCGTTACGGTTGCTGATAATGGTGGTTCGAGCGGCAGGCTACGAGAGGAATTCAACTCGCT
>JALRKE010000175.1 GCA_023254845.1 Candidatus Nanopelagicaceae bacterium
ACCGAGTCCGCGCTACGTCACTCCAATACGTGCCGCTGAAATTATTAGTCAATTACCGCCTTTTGTTGTGACGACAGCGCTCTTTGTGAATGAAAGTGCGGATGTAATAGAGGAGATCCTACGTACAACGCAGGTTGACCTTCTACAGTTTCATGGTGATGAAACGGAAACGTTTTGTCAGCAGTTTTCGCGCCCTTATATCAAGGCGCTTCGCGTACAACCCGGAGATGATTTAGAAGCAAAGCTCGCTGATTACCCTTCAGCTAGGGCGCTGTTGCTAGATGCTTATAAGCCTGGTGTTCCGGGGGGGACGGGAGAAAGTTTCGATTGGTCGTTAATACCGCAATCCATACGATCAAAGATAATACTAGCGGGTGGTCTTGATGCTGACTCTGTCGGAACAGCGATTGAGCAGATTGCGCCTTATGCTGTCGATGTGAGTGGCGGTGTTGAGGCTGAGAAAGGCATTAAAGATCCGCACAAAATAAAACGCTTTTTTGACGAGGTGGCACGTGCCAACAAAAACTGATTTAGCTGCGCTGATGCAGTTGCCTGATGAAAGAGGGCATTTCGGTCCTTA
>JALRKE010000176.1 GCA_023254845.1 Candidatus Nanopelagicaceae bacterium
AGGTCCTGACTGACCCTGCGCGGACGAGCCTTGCGCAGGAACCCTTAAGTTTTCGGGGCATTGGATTCTCACCAATGTTTACGTTACTCAATCTGACATTCTCACTTCCGCCCTGTCCACCGCGGCTTACGCGCTTGGCTTCCCCCTGGGCGGAACGCTCCTCTACCACATACACTTTAGTGTATATAGCCACAGCTTCGGCAAAAAACTTAGTTCCGGTCATTTTCGGCGCAAAAACGCTTGATCAGTGAGCTATTACGCACTCCTTAGAGGATGGCTGCTTCTAGGCAAACCTCCTGATTGTCACTGCATTTTCACCTCCTTTGCCACTTAGTCTTTATTTAGGAGCCTTAGCTGGTGGTCTGGGCTGTTTCCCTCTTGACTACGAAGCTTGTCCCCCGCAGTCTCACTGGTAGATTGAAATCATTTCCGGTATTCTTAGTTTGCAACAGATTGGTACCGCTTTCGCAGCCCGCACCGAAACAGAGCTTTACCCCCTGAAAGTCCATAATCAACCGCTGCGCCTCAACGCATTTCGAGGAGAACCAGCTAGCTCCAAGTTCGATTGGCATTTC
>JALRKE010000177.1 GCA_023254845.1 Candidatus Nanopelagicaceae bacterium
CACCGAGTCTCTCGAGCTCCCAACTCCCAAAGAAATCAAGACTTTCTTAGATGAATACGTCATTGGCCAAGATGACGCAAAGAAGCAGCTCTCGGTTGCTGTCTATAACCACTACAAGAGAATTCGTGCCACTGGGACGTTGACCAACGCGGGAAAGCCTCACGATGATGTCGAGATAGCGAAGAGCAATATCTTGATGATCGGCCCAACCGGTTGTGGAAAAACTTATCTGGCTCAAATTCTTGCAAAGCGGCTGAACGTGCCATTTGCGGTAGCGGACGCCACCGCACTTACGGAGGCCGGGTATGTCGGCGAGGATGTTGAGAACATTCTGTTGAAACTCTTGCAGGCTGCTGACTACGACCCGAAGCGCGCTGAAACTGGAATTATCTACATCGATGAAATCGACAAGATCTCTCGCAAGGCGGAGAACCCTTCAATTACCCGCGATGTTTCGGGCGAGGGTGTTCAGCAGGCGCTTCTAAAGATTCTCGAGGGAACAGTTGCATCCGTCCCTCCACAGGGTGGCCGCAAACACCCCCAGCAGGAGTTCATTCAGAT
>JALRKE010000178.1 GCA_023254845.1 Candidatus Nanopelagicaceae bacterium
AAACATAATTCAATCCTGCATTAGAACAAAAAGATATACTATGTGGATCTCCTCCATGCTCTCCACAGATACCTAACTTTAGATTTTTGTTTTGTTTTCGTCCTTTTTCTACTGCTATTTCAACTAAATCTGAAACTCCTTCATCTATTGAAACAAAAGGGTCAACGGAAAATATTTTGTTTTCTAAATAATCATTTAAAAATTTTCCACTATCATCTCTACTGATCCCAAAAGTAGTTTGAGTTAAATCATTAGTTCCAAAACTAAAAAATTCAGCATGTTTAGCAATTTCTTTTGCTTTAATTGCTGCTCTAGGTAATTCAATCATCGTTCCAACCATATAATCTATTTTGACTTTATTTTGTTTTTGAACTTCTTGTGCAATTCTTACCACAAGATCTTTCATGATTTTAATTTCAGCTTCAGTTGAAACTAAAGGGATCATTATTTCAGGAAATGCAGCTTTAATTTTTTTATTTTTCAATTCACACAATGCTTCAAAGATAGCTCTACATTGCATTTCATAAATTTCTGGAAACGATACCCCCA
>JALRKE010000179.1 GCA_023254845.1 Candidatus Nanopelagicaceae bacterium
CCAGCCTCCGAAGTAGCAGCCTTACTCGCAGACCTCGAAAGTTATCCCAGCTGGTCTTCTGCCATTAAGAGCGTAGAGGTCCATGAGCGAGATAGCTCCAATCGCCCCGTGAAGGCGACTGTCAAGATTGAGGCAGGGGTTCTCAAGGATCGCGCAACTTTGAACTACGACTACTCCAAGTTTCCAAATTCAATCTCATTCTCCCTTGATGAGGCAGACTTGATGACTGAAATGAACGGCGTTTATCTCATCGAAGACAATGGCGACGACACTACCAAAGTCACTTATCAATTAGGCGTTCAAGTATCGATGCCAGTTCCCGACATGATGCGTCGAAAGGCAGAAATGGCCACAATCGATGCCGCGCTAGCGCAACTCAAAAAGAAGATCGAAGGCTAGTTAGTCATTCAAATGACTTACGACATTGGTATAGATGTCGGTGGCACAAAAGTTCTTGCGGGAGCAGTCGACTCCGAAGGAAAGATTGTCGAGAAAATCCGACGCGAGACCCCGATCGAAGGTGGAGCCGCTCTTACTTCAATTATTG
>JALRKE010000017.1:0-233 GCA_023254845.1 Candidatus Nanopelagicaceae bacterium
GATGAAGTGCTAGCGCCATGCGCTGTGATGGGGGACACCCTTGGAACGCTACCGCCATCTCGGCTCGTGCGCGAGCGCCGACTATCCTTATGCCGTGCGTGATTCGGCATCCAGGGCAGGCTTTAAACACATCAAGGCTCTAGTTGCCTTGGCATCATTGACGTTCTTAGGTGGATGCTCATCTGAAGAGTTAACAGGAATCGGCTTCACCGAAAATACCTCCAGCGTTAATC
>JALRKE010000017.1:243-14390 GCA_023254845.1 Candidatus Nanopelagicaceae bacterium
GGTGCCTTTACCTTGATTCTCATCCTCTGGCCCGCAGTGTTTCACCGGAAAAAAGATGAAAAATTCCCGCGACAATTTCAATATAACGTTCCGGCAGAAATCGCATACACCGTAATTCCATTTGTAATCATCGCCGTTCTCTTTGGTTACACGGCTCGCGCCCAGAATGAAATTACATCAGTTTCACCTGCGACTGCCACAAATGTTCACGATGTAACCGTCAATGCAATCCAATGGTCATGGCAGTTCACCTACAAAGAGGCGGGACCAGGAACTACTGTCACAGGAACTCCGGCTCAACCTCCAACTCTCTATTTACCGCAAGGCGAACCGGTTCGATTCAAGATTACGGCCTCTGATGTCGTTCATGGATTTTGGATCCCTGCATTCATGATTCAAATTCAGAATCTCCCAGGTGTCGACAATGAAATCGAATTCACAGCGAACGAACTTGGTGAATATCCGGGAAGATGCAACATCCTCTGCGGACGCCAACATGCTCAGATGCTCTTTAATGTAAAGGTAGTAACTCCGGCTGAATATGACAGATACATTCAATCGCTAAAGGTGGGTGCAACATCATGACCACATACGCAACTCGCCCCGCCGAACCGATTGCACCTAAGCCAAAAAAACCGCTTACTAAAGGGCAACTTGCAGTGAAACTTTTGACCACGACTGATCACAAAGTCATCGGTTATATGTATTTGGTTACCTCATTTGCCTGGTTCTTAATCGGTGGGATTCTTGCGCTAGCTATTCGCGCTGAATTGGCGCAACCTGGACTGCAATACATGAGCTCTGAGCAGTACAACCAAGTTTTCACTATGCACGGAACCATCATGCTTCTCATGTTTGCAACGCCACTCTTTGTGGGTTTTGCCAACGTGATTATGCCTCTACAAATAGGCGCTGCAGATGTTGCCTTCCCGCGAATGAACATGCTCTCTTACTGGCTTTATTTCTTTGGAAGCATCATGGCAACGGCAGGATTCCTAACCCCTGGCGGCGCCGCTTCATTCGGTTGGACTGCATACGCACCTCTTTCGAGCAATATTTATTCTCCGGGAATCGGCGCAGATCTTTGGATTGTAGGTCTAGCGGTAAGCGGATTGGGAACAATTCTTGGTGGCGTTAACTTCGTAACGACAATCTTTACGATGCGCGCACCGGGAATGACGATGTTCCGTATGTCTATCTTTAGTTGGAACACGCTACTCACTGCAATATTGATTCTTATCGCATTCCCACCTCTAGCAGCTGCGCTTCTGGCTCTTGAGTCAGATCGCCTATTTGGTTCACATATCTTTGATCCGGCAAATGGTGGTGCAATTCTCTGGCAACATATTTTCTGGTTCTTTGGCCATCCTGAGGTTTACATCTTGGCGCTACCTTTCTTCGGTATCGTCACAGAAATTCTCCCGGTATTTAGCCGCAAACCGATTTTTGGCTATAAAGGATTGATCGCAGCAACTATCGCTATTGCGGCGCTTTCGGTCGCTGTCTGGGCCCACCATATGTATGCAAGCGGCCAAGTCGATCTCGCATTCTTCTCATTTATGACCTTTTTGATTGCCGTTCCAACCGGTGTGAAATTCTTTAATTGGATTGGCACGATGTGGAGAGGCTCGCTTACCTTTGAAACCCCAATGATGTGGGCGATGGGCTTCTTAATTACATTCCTTCTTGGTGGTTTAACTGGAGTAATTCTCGCTAGCCCACCACTTGACTTCGCCGTATCGGCCTCTTACTTCGTAGTTGCGCACTTCCATTACGTTCTATTTGGAACAGTTGTCTTTGCAATGTTCGGTGGCTTTTACTTCTGGTGGCCGAAGATGACCGGTCGGATGCTCAATGAAACCTTGGGCAAAATTCACTTCTGGACTCTGTTTATCGGTTTTCATACAACCTTCCTTATTCAGCACTGGCTGGGAATTAAAGGTTTCCCACGACGATATGCTGATTATCTTGCAACGGATGGCTTTACCTTTATGAATATGGTCTCAACCGTTGGCGCAGCGCTCTTGGCGCTATCGATGATTCCATTCGCGATTAATATCTGGATCACAAGAAACGCACCAAAAGTTAATACCAATGATCCTTGGGGTTACGGGGCATCGCTGGAGTGGGCGACATCCTGCCCACCGCCGCGCCACAACTTCCTCTCAATGCCAAGAATTCGCTCTGAGCGACCAGCCTTTGATCTTCATCATCCAGAGCATGCTGCAATCGAATCACACAAGAAGGGCAGCGCGCACTAAATGAAATTTGGATCTCGCCTCTTTATTTTTCTGTTTTTCTTTTACGGAGCTTTAACGGTTGTCTATTGGCAGATGGCCAATGAGCCGGTTGGAATCACTGCGCTGGCACTTAGCGCCGGACTTGCTCTAATCATCGGCTACTACTTCTGGTTCATTAATCGAAGAACGGGCGGGGTCCTTCCAGAAGATAATCTTCAAGGCGAGATATCAGATGGCGCTGGTGAACTTGGATTCTTCAGCCCTGGCTCTTGGTGGCCACTACCTGTTGCGGTATCCGCTACGGCTGCTGGACTTGGCTTGATTATCGGTTGGTGGTTGACGCTAATCGCAGTCGGAGCGCTACTTATCTCAGTTCTCGGATTCGTCCTTGAGTATGAGCGCCCTAGCAATTCACCGCATCATTAAATAGGTTTCACTCTATGAGTGAGATTCGATCTGAAATTATCGATACCGGAATTCCAAAACTCAAATCTGCGCGGATAGTCATTGATGCCCCCGCGGCAAAGATCTTCGAGATCATTGCAAGTCCCGCACTTCATCCCAAGATAGATGGTTCCAATAGCGTTAAAGGCTTTAACTGGGGGCCAGAGCGCTTATCACTCGGAGCTAAATTCGGTATGCGAATGAAGCTTGGCATCAGGTACAAAATCACCAATGTAGTTGTTGAGTTTAAAGAGAATGAGTTAATTGGATGGCGCCATCTCGGTCGCTGGGTATGGCGCTATGAGTTAAAGAAATTATCCGCAAACCAGACGGAGGTGACAGAGAGCTTTGATGGGCGCCCCTCGCCGTTTCAATGGTGGCTCAAAGCAAGAGAGGCTTATCCATTTACCGAGAAGGCGGCCGCGAAGACTTTGGTGCGGTTAAAGAAGCACGCCGAGAACAGCAATTAGTGGTGACGCTTAGTGGTGCCCGTCTTCTAGCTCCAACATCTCTTTCGATGTAGGTTTTGAAATCTGTTCTTGGCTTGCTTTAGAGATGCGAGCACGTAATTTGCCCTTGAGCCCTTGCGGATTTGCGACACCATTTGCATCAGCTTCGCCAATTTCAAGAGCTGGAAGTTGCTCATGCGCTGTAAGAACATAGGCTTTCTCAGGCGATAGAGGCTCATGAACTTCAATGAACTCACCATGAGGCAGCATCACCAATCGGCCAGTCTCACGACCATGGAGAACTTTCTCGCGGTCCGCGCGCTGTAGTGATAGACAGATGCGCTTGGTAATCACGAAAGCAAGTGGCGGAAGCGCAATCAATCCAATTCGTGAGAACCACATGATCTGGTTGATTGCTAGATCAAAATGTGTCGCCAAAAGATCATTACCGCCGTTGATTAGCGAGACCAATGTGAAGGTTAACGACATGGCGCCGATCGCGGTTCGATTTGGATTATTCCGTGGGCGATCTAGAACATGATGCTCTCTCTTATCGCCAGTCATCCATTGTTCGATAAAAGGATAGAAGGCCATCAAGGTAAAGATGATTCCTGGAATTATCAGACCTGGGATCAAAATATTCCACGAGATTGTGATTCCAAATGCATGAGTTTCGATTGGGGGAGCGGCGCGCACTAGCCCATCTAGCCATCCCATATACCAATCTGGTTGTGAGCCGGCACCGATTTGGCCCGGGTTGTAAGGACCATAGATCCAAATCGGGTTTATCTGGGCGACTGCTCCAAGGAATGCGGTCACGCCGAAGACGATAAAGAAGAATCCACCGGCTTTAGCCATGTATACCGGCATTAATGGGTAACCGACGACATTCTTCTCAGTACGTCCAGGGCCAGGATATTGAGTGTGCTTCTGGTACCAGACCAACATCAAATGCGCAGTTATAAGGGCAAGCATGATTCCAGGAATTAGCAGAATATGAACTGCGTAGATGCGTTGGATAAACATCTCACCTGGGAATGCGCCACCAAAAATAAAGTATGAGAGGTAAGAGCCAACTACCGGAATCGCTTGGATTATCGCTTCAGCGATGCGTATCCCAGTACCGGATAGAAGATCGTCAGGAAGTGAATAGCCAAGGAATCCTTCGACGATTCCAAGAGTTAGTAGGGCGACTCCGATAATCCAATTTAGTTCGCGCGGCTTGCGGAATGCACCAGTGAAGAAGACGCGCATCATATGTACAACCATCGCCGCCATAAATATCAAGGCTGCCCAGTGATGTATCTGACGCATCAACAATCCACCTCGAATATCAAAGGAGATATGTAGCGCCGAAGCGTAAGCCGCCGACATTTTGATGCCATTTAGCGGCTCATAAGAACCTTCGTATTCAACTTCTCGCATCGAAGGGTCAAACCAGAAGGTTAGGAAAGTTCCCGAAAGGAGAAGTATTACGAAGGAGTACATGACGATTTCGCCAAGCATGAAGGACCAATGATCCGGGAAGACTTTGGTGAGAGTCTTCTTCATCCATTTAGCTGCACCGGTGCGTTCATCAATGAAACTTGCGGTACCGCCAGCTATTCGCTCACGTGCGCTCACCCGGAATCACGCCCCCAGAAACTCGGTCCAACAGCCTCATTAAATGGCGCCTTTGCCACTAGATAACCTTCGTTATCGACTGTGATGGCTAATTGTGGCAGCGGACGCGCCGCTGGTCCAAAGATAACTTTTGCGGCACGAGTCACATCAAAGGTTGATTGGTGGCATGGACATAACAAGTGCTTTGTGGACTGCTCGTATAGGGCAACGGCACATCCCATATGAGAACAGATCTTGGAAAAAGCGATGATTCCTTCATATGTCCATGAGAGGCGCTCTGCATCGAGATTAAATTCTTCCGGACGGATGCGGATCAAGAGCACTGAATCTTGGGCTATATCGTCAAGATGGCGAACTTTTCCGGCTGGGAATTCTGGTTGAACTTGGGCGACTCCACCAACTTCTAGATCCGATGGCCTAATCGGTCGGTCACCTGGGTCAGTGACAAGTCGGGTACCAGCTTTCCAATTTGTTTCATTTAAATCATTCTCAGGAAGAGGACCAAGATCACGGAGAAGAAGTATTGGTGAAAGTCCTACAAGGCCAAGAGCTAACCCGAGGCTTCGCTTAATGAGCGGACGACGTCCCAGACCTGCTTGCGCTGCGCCATCTTTTACCGTTGCAACAAAGGCGGCTCGATCCTCATCTTTAGAGCGTTGCTCCTTACGGTAATCAACAACTTCATGATCGGGCATCAATGTCTTAGCCCAATGAACAGCGCCCAAACCGATAAAGAAGAGCGCCATAGCCAAGCCAAGCCCTAAGAAGAGCTGATGAGCATTCGTTACGTTAAAAAGAGGAAGAAAAATCAAAGTGTCTTCTGGGATCCAGATATATGCATAGACGAAGAGAATTGTTCCAAGAGCCGAGAGAGTAAAGAGGATTGAGACTTGGCGTTCTGCTTTCTTCGCGGCAAGCGGATCTACATCGGTCTTGCGATGAAGATGCTCGGGAAGTCCAGGATCAGATAGTGGTTCGAGTTCTCTATTTGACTCACTCATTAGCGCGCCTTCGTCGTTAGCCAGACTGCAATGCCGATAAGAATTCCAAGACCGAGAATAAATGCGACTGCGCCCTCTGTCACAGGTCCAACTCGACCAAGAGCGGCGCCACCAAGTGAAGGTTCAGTTTCAACAAACTTAATCCACTTTATTACCGAGAGCTTCTCTTCGTGTGTTAAAACGGAATTAGCAAAAACTGGCATAGCTTGTGGGCCGGTGACCATCGCTTCGTAGATGTGTCTTGGCTCAACGCCCATAACAGTCGGAGCGTATTTGCCCTGGGTTAAAGCGCCACCTTGTCCGGCGAGGTTGTGACACATGGCGCAATTCGTTCTAAATAGTTCGCCACCTTCAGCGGTATTTCCATCGCGCTCCCAGAATAATTCTTCATTAGTAATCGCTGCAGGACCAGGCGCTAAAGATGCAACATAAGCGGCAAGTGCAGCGGTCTCGCGCTCGTCATAGACCGGCTCTTTACGCGCAGCCTGTTGGCTCATGTCAGCCATCGGCATACGTCCGGTTGCAACTTGAAAATCAACAGATGCGGCGCCTACACCAATTAGGGAAGGAGCAGCACCAGCGCCTTCTGCATTTAAACCATGGCAGGACGAGCAACCGCGCGCGAAGATTTCTTTGCCTTCAGAGATGAGCGAGGCTTTATCAGAAGATAGAACGACCTGTACTTCCTCGGTAGCGGCTTGGGCGACTGTGTAGCCAACGCCTGCAAAGAGAAGTCCACCAAGTAGCATTAGCGGACCAGCAAAGCGATGGCGCCGATATCTTGAAATGAAACCGAAAAATCTATTCACAGCTTTTCCCATCTCATTGCACCAAGTAGATCGCCGAGAACAGTGCAATCCAGACGATGTCGACGAAGTGCCAGTAGTACGAAACTACAATCGCCGTAGTTGCTTGCGAGTGGCCAAAGCGACGCGCTTTCGAAACTCGGATAAGTACTACAAGGAATGCAAGTAGTCCGCCCGTTACATGTAGACCGTGGAAACCTGTTGCAAGATAGAAGACAGATCCATATGGCGCTGAGGAGAGAGTCAATCCCTCATGTACCAATTCGGCATATTCGAAAACCTGACCACCGATAAAAAATGCGCCCATAATGAAGGTGAGCGCAAACCACTCGCGCATGCCCCACTTTGATAGTTGCCAGAGCGCACCCGTTCTTGCATTTTGGAATCGCTCCGCAGCAAATACGCCAAACTGACAAGTAACCGAGGAGAGAACCAAGACCGTGGTGTTGATTGCAGAAAATGGAATATTGAGTAACTCAACAGATTCAGCCCAGATCTCCGGGCCTTGGACTGCGCGAGTCGTGAAGTACATCGCGAATAGAGCTGCGAAAAACATCAACTCACTTGAGAGCCAGACGATAGTTCCCACCGCAACGATATTGGGGCGGTTAAGCCGCGTAGGCGGAGTCACGACGGCGCTAGACATGCAGGTGATTATTCCCGAAAAGCCTGGCAAAAGCCCCTAGCGGTCAGCCTTCCGCGGCGGTGAAGCGCATCACTCAAAATTATCGCCAGGCCACAACTGATTTTCCCTCTAGACTCGCCTGTTATGAGCAGTGCCGTGGAGAGCTTCAAGATTCTGGTCTATTCAGATGATGCAACTGTGAGGGAGAGCGTTCGCAAGGCTCTTGGTCGACGGTTGTCCCAAGATCTTCCTGAAAATGAGGTCATCGAATTTGCCACTGCCGATGCTCTCCGGCTCTACATCGATACCAAGAAAGTCGGCAAGAAAGGCAGCGTTGACCTGTTCATTCTTGATGGGGAAGCCACTCCTGAAGGTGGAATGGGATTGGCCCGCCAATTAAAGGATGAGATTTTCAATTGCCCTCCGACTCTACTTATCGTCGCCAGAGCGCAGGATGCTTGGTTGGCTGGTTGGTCCCGAGCCGATGGAGTAGTTACGCATCCGATTGATCCCTTTACCCTCTCCAAGAGCGTTCTCGCTCTAGTAGCTTCCCCATTAGTAGCAAAATAGAGTTTTTATTCAAGCGACTACCTCAGCACTTATTTCGATGAATATCTCAGAGATCAACTCTCAACTCTCTCGTCAAGCGGACCTCTTAGGTTCCGAAGTTCGATTTGTGATGAATGAAATACTTAATGGGCGAGCAAGTGATGATGAGATAAAAGGATTTCTGATTGGCCTGAAAGAGAAGGGAGAGCGAGCAGAAGAAGTTCTTGCATTGGTTGATTCCCTCTATCAACATGCCTCCCTTGTTGAGATTACAGATCGTGCCGTTGACATAGTTGGGACTGGGGGAGATGGGTTCAACACTATAAACATCTCAACCAGTGCTGCCATCCTGATAACCGCATCAGGCGGAAGAGTTGTAAAACATGGAAATCGTGCCGCTAGTTCAGCCAGCGGTGCCGCAGATTTTCTAGAGGCGCTAGGCATCAATATCAATCTTGATGCAAAACAGCTTGCTGAGTGTGTTAGGAAAATTGGTATCGGTTTTGCTTTCGCTCCAATATTTCACCCAGCGATGCGCTATGCCGCATCCGCCCGCAAGTCACTTGGATTTCCAACTGTCTTTAACATTCTCGGCCCACTCGCCAACCCTGCTAGACCAAAGGCGGTAGCGATAGGGGTTGCTCGTCCCGAGATGTTTGAGTTGGTTGCCAAGGTTCTCGCTGCTCGAGGCTGCGAAGGCTTTGTATTTCGTGGCGATGAAGGCCTGGATGAAGTCTCTATCGCTGGCCCAAGCTCGGTATACCAAGTTCGAGACGGCGGATATCAACTATTTACTTTTGATCCCCGAAACATCGGTATCGAGTTAGAACCGTTAAGCGCGATACGTGGTGGGGATGCGAAATTCAACGTTGAAGTTACTACGTCTGTATTTTCTGGAAAACTCGGAGCAGCCCGAGAGGCGATACTTCTCAATGCGGCCTTTGGTATCGCGGCATTCAAGGGGGATTTCAACCTCCCACTTGAAACCCAAATAGCCAACGGTTATGTACTTGCTAAGGCCGGTATTGATAGCGGCAGAGCGCTAGAACTTATTCAGCGCTGGCGTGACCTTTCGAATGAATTAGCAAAGTCTTCCTTATAGCGAGCCTGCTCGGAGATAATTTTCATTTTCTCAAGCGAAGATCGCGCATGTCCAGCACCAAAAATCGAACGGCTCCATTCACCATCAATTTCCAGCAACTCTGTCGACTCTCGTTCGGCGTAACGTAAAAGTGTTTCAACTTCTTCATGGCTCGATGCTGGCAAAATCGTGCCGTTATCAGCCACTACCTCGCCAACAGATTTAAGCGCAACAATCGCCTCGCGCACTCGAGTTTGGTCCCTTAACTCAATCTTTGTGACAAGAGATGCAGCTAATCGCCCGAACCGTATGAGAATCAATTCGATTACTTCAGTATTACTTTGTGCGCTCAATCGGTTAGCAAGGATAAGTTCACGCACTTTTGTAAAGCTACGGATTCGCTCACCTCTTGCTGAGCCTCGAATGTAAGCGCCCAAACGATTTCTAATCTCGGCTGCCTCTTCAAATCTTTCTTGAAGGGCCAACTCGGACATTCGCTTTTGGAGTGTGTCCAAGATAGGGCGTGAATCATGGAGCATTGAGAAGTGCAGCTCCTCCGAGATTGATTTATAGGAATCAAAAGATTGCAACCCGATACAAGGTGCGCCGCATTTTCCTAGATCCAAGAGCGCACAGGCGCTAGCGCTCTTCATGCTTGTGAGCGTTATGCGTGGTTTACATTGCCTAACGGGGAAGGATTCATAGAGCGCTTCGATGGCGCGTTGCGCTTCATCTCTTCCATTGAAAGGACCGCTCCAAGTAACTTCATCGTTCAAAGTTGTGGCTCCTCGAATTTGGGTTAACCTCGGATACGCCTCATCAGTCATCCGGATCCAGATAGCTTTTTCTTGAAACCTAGAACGGCGATTAAATCTCGGTCTATTCGAAGCAATTAATCGCAGTTCACGAATCTCAGCCTCGATTATTGTGGGAGTCTCAATCACCTCAACTCGATCAGCTAGCGCGATCATGTCGTGAATTCTTTTTCTAGTTTCGGCTGAAGTGAAATAGGTTTTAACTCGCGAGCGCAGGTTTCGAGTAGTCCCTATGTAGAGAGGTTCTCCCGAAAGGTCGCGAAAAATATATACGCCGGGGGTATTTGGTAATCCGTCGGCAAAATGTCGCTTTCGCCGCTGGGCTTCGGTTACTCGGTTTGTAAAGCCTTTTAAATCTTCAAGAGTATTAACACCAAAAGAACCAAGTCGCTCAATCACCCCATGAAGAACATCAACGGTTGCGCGGGCATCAGCAAGGGCACGATGCTCAGGGTTAGTGGTCGCACCAAAGAAAGCAGCCAACGTTCCGAGTTTGAAATCCCGAACTTCATCACGGGTAACGACATATCTGGTGATTCGCGCTGTATCGATAACTTGATATTTCGGCCAGGGAACTTCTAATCGATCTGCGGAAGCGCGCAAAAAGCCAATATCAAATGGCGCGTTATGCGCCACCAAAACTGTTTCTTCCGCAGAACCCATAAATTCAAGTAGCGAGAAGAGCGCTTCACCAATTGGCGGGGCAGTAATCACCATCGCATCAGTAATTCCGGTAAGCACGGTTATAAAAGGCGGAATTGGTCCTCCCGGGTTCACCAGAGTCTGGAATTCGCCAATCACCTCACCGCCACGAACCTTGACCGCGCCAATTTCAGTGATTGCACAATCGCGTGGCGAGCCACCGGTAGTTTCGAGATCCACGACAACGAAAGTGGTGTCGATCAGAGCCTTACCCAGGTCATCAAAAGAGGGCTGCCAATTAAGTTCAAAATTTCCATGCCCGACCACATGCAAAATCTAGTTTGAGGCTCCGACAATTCCGATAACCTCGCCGGATGACGACCTCCGGAGCCCCAGCAGGCTGGCTTGATGATTTCTCCGCTGATTCAAATGGGGATGTAGGTGCATTACTTCTTCACGGCTTTACCGGATCGCCGGCATCCATGCGCCCTTGGGCCCACTTCCTTCAAGAGCGAGGCGTCGCAGTTCGAGTACCACGTATTCCCGGCCATGGAACCAAGTGGCAGGATTTAAATAAAGTGAAATGGCAGCGTTGGCCAGAGCGCGCCGAGCGTGACTTAGAGGAGCTACTTTCAAAGTACAAGAAGGTTTTTATCTTTGGATTGTCGATGGGGGGAGCTAACACGCTCCATCTTGCCGCAAAGCACTCTGCTAGGTTGCGTGGAATTGTTCTAGTTAATCCGATGATTCATATTCCAGATCCAACCATTAAGTTCATAGACATCATCAAGTACATCACTCCAAAACGTCCTTCAGTTGGGGATGATATAAAAAAGCCTGGTGTTACTGAGTGGGGTTATGACGCGCTTCCCATGAAGGGAGTTGCCCAACTACATAGATTTCTAAAAACAACTAGATCAAATCTTCCAGCGGTCCAAACGCCTACATTGCTATTCCATAGCACCGAAGATCATGTCCTACCTGTTTCCAATACCGAAATAGTAATGAATGAAATTGGTTCTAAAGATAAGGTGCGCATTGAATTGGCGAACTCGTATCACGTCGCGACCTTGGACTTTGACGCTGAAACTATATTTGAAAATTCTCATCGTTTTATCATGGAGAAAACTAAATGAGCAAGAATCCCTTCCTTTGCCGCTCCACCTTGCCATATGAGATTCCTCCCTTTGCTGAGATCACCGAGGATCACTACTTAGAAGCTTTCTACGCCGGCACCGCCGAACAGCTCGCGGAAGTTAAAGAGATTCTCGCTGAGGAAGAAGTAACTTTCGAAAACACCATCGTGGCCCTTGAGAAGAGCGGTCAAACCCTCAATCGAGTGCTCAACGTTTTTTATAACAAGTCATCGAGTGACACGAACGATCGAATAGATGAGATTGAAGCCGAGATCGCCCCACAATTAGCAGCACATTCCGATGCAATCCGCCTAAATCCAGCACTCTTTGCTCGGATTAAGAAGTTGGTTGAATCCAACCCAAGTTTGGATGAAGAGAGCGCCTGGTTACTGAAGCGCTATTACAAAGACTTACTTCAGGCTGGCGCTGCTCTAGATGAGACAGCAAGGGAGAAGGTAAAGAAGATCAACGAAGAGCTCTCCTCACTTGAGACACAATTCAGCAAAAACCTGCTCGCCGATACAAATGACTTGGCTGTCTTTGTCGATGATGAAAAAGAGTTGGAAGGGTTGAGTGCAAATGAAATCGCGGCTTGTAAGGCTGCAGCGCAAGCTCGAGGCGTTGAAGAGAAATGGATGATCGGAATGGTCAATTTCACGGGCCACCCAAACTTAGCCTCGCTTAAGAATCGAGCCTTGCGGGAGCGGATTATGCGCAACTCCCTAGTTAAAGGAATGCAAGGCAATGACTTTGATACTCGCAAGGTATTACTTCGTATGGCGCAACTTCGAGCAGAGCGTGCAAAACTCTTCGGATTGAACTCGCATGCCGAATATGTTTTGCAAGAACAGACCGCAAGTCACCCCGATCGAGTTCATGAAATGCTCCGCAAGATCGCTCCCGCAGCTGTAGCAAATGCGAGGCGCGAAGCTTCGGAGATAGAAAAGGTTATTTCTCAGAACGGAAAACATGAACTCGCCAGTTGGGATTGGCTCTACTACACCGAAAAGGTGAGAGTTGAGAAATATGCGTTAGATACAACGGCAATGCGCCCATATTTCGAATTGGAGAGTGTTTTAAAGAAGGGAGTCTTCTTCGCAGCTGAAAAGTTATATGGCATGAAATTCAAGGAGCGTCCGGATCTCGTCACTTACCACCCGGAAGCGCGTGCCTTTGAAGTTTTTAATGAAGATGGAAGCTCAATCGGCCTTTACATAGGGGATTACTACACCAGAGACTCTAAACGCGGCGGCGCCTGGATGAATTCTTTGGTAGACCAAAACCACCTCATGGGCCAGAAACCCGTTGTTGTTAACAATATGAATATTCCTAAGCCGCCAGCTGGCGAACCAACGCTTCTGACTTATGACGAAACAACGACTCTCTTTCATGAATTCGGCCATGCGATTCATGGCTTGTTGTCTAACGTCAAATATCCACGCTTTTCCGGAACAAGCGTCCAGCGTGACTTTGTTGAGTTCCCCTCTCAAGTAAATGAGATGTGGATACTCTGGCCAGAAGTTCTTGATAACTATGCACGGCATTACCAGACCGGGGAGCGACTACCTCAAGCGTGGGTGGATAAGCTAAATGAGTCATCGACATTCAATGAAGGCTACGCCACCACAAGTTATCTTGCTGCCGCGGTTCTCGATTTAGCTTGGCACTCACTTTCTGATCTAAGTGAAGTAAAAGACGTTGAAGAATTCGAAAGAAAAGCAATCGCTGATTACGGACTTGATTTTGCCCCAGTCCCAACGCGCTACCGATCCACCTACTTCTCACACATATTTGCCGGTGGATATTCCGCCGGTTACTACGGATATATATGGAGTGAAGTTCTTGACGCGGATACTGTTGAATGGTTCAAAAGTAATGGTGGTCTTACCCGAGCCAACGGTGATCACTTCCGGAATTCACTCATGAGCCGTGGAGGATCACTCGATTCCATGCAAATGTTCCGCAACTTCCGAGGACGCGATGCTGATATCGAACCACTTCTTCGTAGACGCGGATTGAAGTAAGGGCTAACAAATGCTCGAAGCGATATTTCTTGGAATCGTTCAAGGTTTAACCGAGTTTCTGCCAATCTCTTCAAGTGCGCATGTCCGCTTGTTCGGTGAGTTTCTTCCATCCGGGAGCGATCCCGGGGCGACATTCACGGCCATAATGCAGATCGGCACCGAAATCGCAGTCCTCATCTATTTTCGAAGTGACCTAGTACGAATATTGAAAGCGGTAGTTCGTTTCGTACTTTGCAAACCAATCGAGCCCGGAAGTGCGGAAAAACAGAGCGCCCGACTCGGAGGTTTGATCCTTCTCGGGTCAATTCCAATCTTTCTTCTAGGCTATCTGGGACAGAGCTACATAAGAGAGAACTTCCGATCTCTTTGGTTGATTAGTTTCACACTTATCGCCTTTGGAATAGCGCTCGGATTGATTGATCACTTTGGTAAGCGAGTAAAGAGCTTAGAGGATCTAAATCGTAGAGATGGTTTGATCTACGGATTAGCCCAATCCCTTGCGCTTGTTCCGGGAGTCTCTCGTTCTGGGGCAACGATCGCTATGGGACGTATCTTGGGTTACAAGCGGGAAGCCGCACTTCGATACTCTTTCTTGTTGGCCATTCCAGCAGTACTTGGAAGCGGAACTTATGAATTACTAAATTCGTTGACCGAGCCAACAAATAGCTTCTCGATACTCGAAACTGCATCGGCAACTCTGGTGGCTTTCTTT
>JALRKE010000180.1:0-265 GCA_023254845.1 Candidatus Nanopelagicaceae bacterium
ATCTGATTGGCGAAGATGCCCACGATCGCGAGGGCGACGGCAGGCACGAACTGGTCGCTGATCGCGAGGTAGCCGGCGGGGATCCAGAACATCGCCAGCGGGACCAGGCTGGCCAGGAACCCGAGTACAGGGAAGGCCAGGAGGTACCGGTTGTCCTTGACGATCGCCCACGACTTCTGCGTGAGCAGCTTGCTCTGTCCCCAGGATCCGCGCGCCATGCAGGGAAGGCTAGCGGCGCGAGCGGCGCATGATGGTCCATGAGCCC
>JALRKE010000180.1:275-544 GCA_023254845.1 Candidatus Nanopelagicaceae bacterium
GCCGTGACTCGTCATTCGTACGTCCTGCTGCGGCGTGGACCGCGAAGGGCCGGGGAGATCTCCCCGTGAGCGGTGTCCGAGGGGGGACTTGAACCCCCATGCCCTTGCGGGCACTAGCACCTCAAGCTAGCGCGTCTGCCAATTCCGCCACCCGGACGTGGTCGGTGATCCGATCGTGCGGGGGCACGGTCTGATCGCCGACGGCGAGGATAACAACAGGCTGTCGGCCCCCCTCACCTGCCCGGGCAGGGCAGGATGGCCCCGTGGAC
>JALRKE010000181.1 GCA_023254845.1 Candidatus Nanopelagicaceae bacterium
GTGCCGAAGATCGTCGTTGCGCTCAACAAGGTCGACATGGTCGACGACGAGGAGCTCATCGAGCTCGTCGAGATGGAGGTGCGCGAGCTCCTCAACGAGTACGACTTCCCCGGCGACGACATCCCCGTGGTTCAGGTCTCCGGCCTGAAGGCCATCGAAGGCGAGGCTGAGTGGGAAGCCAAGATCGAGGAACTGATGGCGGCTGTTGACGCCAGCATCCCTGAGCCTGAGCGGGAAGTGGACAAGCCCTTCCTGATGGCTGTGGAAGACGTCTTCTCCATCACCGGTCGCGGCACCGTGGCCACCGGCCGTATCGAGCGTGGCATCGTCAAGGTCGGCGAAGAAATCGAAATCGTCGGCATCAAGGACACCCGCAAGACCACCGTCACCGGTGTGGAAATGTTCCGCAAGCTCCTCGATGAGGGCATGGCTGGCGACAACGTTGGTCTGCTGCTGCGCGGCATCCAGAAGGAAGATATCGAGCGCGGCATGGTGCTCGTGAAGCCCGGTTCCATCACCCCTCACACCAAGTTCGAGGGT
>JALRKE010000182.1 GCA_023254845.1 Candidatus Nanopelagicaceae bacterium
GTAATTTCTATGCTTAACTCTTATTCTGGATGGGCTGCAGCAGGTATTGGTTTTACTTTAGAAAACACGGCATTAATTATCACGGGAGCATTAGTAGGTTCATCTGGAGCTATTCTTTCATACATAATGTGTAAAGGAATGAATAGATCATTTCTCAATGTTATTCTTGGCGGCTTTGGTAGCGATAATTCTTCTGCAAATTCAAAAGATAAAGGAGAGCAAAAGCCAGTAAAAAGTGGAAATGCCGAAGATGCAGCTTTTTTAATGAAAAATGCATCTTCTGTTATTATTGTTCCAGGTTACGGAATGGCAGTAGCTCAAGCTCAACATGCTTTAAGAGAGATGGTGGATAAATTAAAAAAAAATGATGTAAAGGTAAGTTATGCCATCCATCCAGTTGCGGGAAGAATGCCAGGACATATGAATGTATTATTAGCCGAGGCAAACGTTCCTTATGATGAAGTATTTGAATTAGAGGACATTAATAATGATTTTGCTAATACAGATGTTGCTTATGTTATAGGAGCAAACG
>JALRKE010000183.1 GCA_023254845.1 Candidatus Nanopelagicaceae bacterium
GTGACTCTCACCGTGTTCGGCCGACTCGTGAGTGGCTGTTTCAGTTGCTGTGCTCATGATCAATCCTTCGTGGGAGCCGATCAGGCCGGAATCAGATAGACGAGAGTGAAGATGACGATCCAGACGATGTCGACGAAGTGCCAGTAGAGCCCGATCATCTCGACGGTCTCGGCCTTGCTGCCCGGGATGCGGTTGCGACGCACCATGCCGACGAGAGCCATCAACATGATGATCCCGACGGTCACGTGAACTCCGTGGAATCCGGTCAACGTGTAGAAGCTCGAACCGAAAAGGCTCGTGGTGAAGCCAAGACCCTCACGGTAGAAGGCCGTGAATTCGTACACCTGACCGCCCACGAAGGTTGCGCCGAGGATGGCGGTCACCGTGAGCCACAGATTGGTGTTGCGGTCGTCGTTGCGATGAGCCGACGACACCGCGAGCACCATCGTGAGCGAACTCATGAGCAACACGAAGGAGCTCACCGAGGTGAACGGAATGTCGTAGATCTGATCGGGCTGGGGACCCT
>JALRKE010000184.1 GCA_023254845.1 Candidatus Nanopelagicaceae bacterium
TAAACCCTCTTTTGCATCTGCAAAAAGCATTTTTGCATTGTCATTAATAAATAATGGGTTTGCAATACCTGCATAACCAGGTGACATAGATCTTTTTATCACGATGACTTGTTTTGCTAGGTCTACATCAAGTATTGGCATTCCATAGATTGGAGAGTCTTCATCAGTTCTAGCCAATGGGTTTACAACATCATTTGCTCCAAGAACAATTACAACATCTGTTGAAGAAAACTCAGAATTAATATCTTCTAAGGTATACATATCTTCATAATCAATATCGACCTCAGCTAAAAGTACATTCATGTGTCCAGGCATTCTTCCAGCAACTGGATGAATTGCGAACTTCACTTCAATGTTTTTATCTTTTAAAGTATTAGTTAATTCTTTTACAGCCGCCTGTGCTTGAGCTACTGCCATTCCGTAACCAGGAACAATAACTACAGATTCTGCGTAACTTAACTGGATTGCAACATCTTCAGGGGAAGTGCTAATTGGATCTTTTTCATACTCATTATTAATAGCT
>JALRKE010000185.1 GCA_023254845.1 Candidatus Nanopelagicaceae bacterium
AAAGGCTCTCGCCATCTTTCCATTCATTAGTTTGCTTATCTAAATAGCGTGGTGTTGATGCAACACGAAACTTTGCAACGGCCGCACCTGATGGTGTGAAACGTAGCTCTGGATCGTCAACTAAGTTGCCGATCATTGTGATTGTTGTATCGCCTGCTGCCATTATCTTTTCCTTATCTCTTATCTACTCGTGGAGTCCAAGCATCGTGCTAGCAAAAAGATTATGCGTCTAGACGCATCGCCTTTGTGCGTAACACTGATTCGTTCAAATTAAGCTGGCGATCTAATTCCTTAATCGCTGCTGGTTCACAGTTCATATCGATAACTGCGTAGATACCTTCGCCCTTTTTCTGAATTTCAAAAGACATACGGCGACGGCCCCACAAGTCGAGCTTGTTGACTGTTCCACCTGAGTCTTTGATGATCTTCAAGTATGTTTCTAGGCTTGGTGTGACTGTGCGTTCTTCTAGTTCTGGATCAAGAATGACCATAAGTTCATAATGACGCATGTGTTAA
>JALRKE010000186.1 GCA_023254845.1 Candidatus Nanopelagicaceae bacterium
ATTAATGCAAAAATTTCAAAAGAAAAACTAAATTTCTTTAAGTCAAAATTTCCAGAAATAAAATTTAATAATCTATAAGAAGTTTAATTAATGGTTCTAATTATTGAAAAGGAAAATATAAGAAAAAAAATTATAAATTATATCAGTGATTTATTAGTTAAAGTTAATGAATTAATTATTTTAAAGTATTTTAAAAATCTTAGTTCAAAGCAAATTAACACAAAATCTTCTGATGATGATTATGTTAGTGTTGCTGATAAAGAAAGTGAAATATATATAGTTAAGAATTTGATAGGTTTTTTAAATATCAATCAATATATAGGCGAAGAAACCTCTTACTCTAATAAAGATGATTATAAATCACTTGAAAAAAATGCTTTATACTGGGTAATTGATCCAATTGATGGTACTAAAAACTATATAAACGGTAAGAACGAATTTTGTTCGATGATATCGCTTGTATTTAACTCAATTCCAATAGCCTCTTTTGTTTATTACCCACTGAAAAATT
>JALRKE010000187.1 GCA_023254845.1 Candidatus Nanopelagicaceae bacterium
TGTACGTCGTTCCGCTGAGCTGATGGCGCCCTGCGGTGGTCAACGGACTCCGCTAGTCGGCGTACCATAGAGAGACAACTGAACCGCGGGGGTGACAGGTTTCGACGATCAGGTGTCTGATCTCGGAGAAGCGTGCCGAGGATGTCGGCTTATCTCGTTAACGACGCCGGTAACCAAATAACTGCCAAAAAGACGCAGTCCGAGTTCGCACTCGCCGCCTGAGGCGTTTAGCCACTCCGTCAGCCCGGGAAGTCTCCGACCCGGATCCTGACGTCATCTAGGAGACTCACCAATCTCCCCGGTCACGGGGGAGTGCGGAAAACCACACAGTGACTGGGCCGCTACCGCGCAGTGCCGTACGAAGCGCGGAGGCCGAGTAGCGACAGCACGGCTACGCACGTAGAAGGCCGGATTGGCTCTGACCGGACCCGGGTTCGATTCCCGGCACCTCCACAACGCGAAGACCCAGGGTTGCTTCCTTGGGTCTTCGCCGTTTCGTGCTGGGGA
>JALRKE010000188.1 GCA_023254845.1 Candidatus Nanopelagicaceae bacterium
TGGTACGCGAGCTGGGTTTAGAACGTCGTGAGACAGTTCGGTCCCTATCTACCGTGGGCGTTGGAGATTTGAGGGAAGCTGTTCTTAGTACGAGAGGACCGGAATGGACACACCTCTGGTGTACCTGTTGTCACGCCAGTGGCATCGCAGGGTAGCTAAGTGTGGAAGAGATAACCGCTGAAGGCATCTAAGCGGGAAACTCGTCTCAAGATAAGACTTCCCGGGGCCTCGAGCCCCCTAAAGGGTCGTTCAAGACCAGGACGTTGATAGGCTGGGTGTGGACGCGCAGTAATGCGTGAAGCTAACCAGTACTAATTGCTCGTGAGGCTTGACCATATAACCCTGTTGATGAATCCAATGATTCTTGACGTGCTTTTGAAGCAATGTCGATTCAATCCATCTCAAAAACTGATTGCTTGTTTCCAAGGAAACAGGTGATACGAAGACCATGTTGTTACACAAGTTACGCCTGACGACCATAGCGAGGTGGCACCACCCCTTCC
>JALRKE010000189.1 GCA_023254845.1 Candidatus Nanopelagicaceae bacterium
GATGCTGCTCACGCCATCCAGAAGCACGGAGTGGGCGTGAAGTGCGCCACCATCACACCCGATGAGGCGCGCGTCGAAGAGTTTGGCCTCAAGAAGATGTGGCGAAGCCCCAACGGAACGATTCGTAACATCCTCGGTGGAGTGATCTTCCGCGAGCCCATCATCATCTCCAATATCCCGAGGTTGGTGCCAGGCTGGAACAAGCCCATCATCGTCGGTCGTCACGCGTTCGGTGACCAGTACCGAGCCACGGACTTTGTTTTTGATGGCCCGGGAACCCTGACGATTAGCTTCCAGCCCCAAGACGGCAGCGAAGCTCAGAGCTTTGAGGTCTTCGAGGCTCCAGGAGGCGGTGTCGCAATGGCGATGTATAACCTCGATGACTCCATCCGCGATTTCGCGAGGGCTTCGATGAATTACGGGCTCAACCGCGGTTACCCCGTCTATCTCTCGACGAAGAACACCATCTTGAAGGCTTACGACGGCCGGTTCAAGGACATCT
>JALRKE010000018.1 GCA_023254845.1 Candidatus Nanopelagicaceae bacterium
ACAAAACCTCCGACCATATTTATAGTGGCAAGGACAATCGCGGCTACTGAAAGACCTAATTCAAGAGAGGTCTCAGCATGATCAGCGACAATGATTGCACCAACAAGGATCACGCCATGAATCGCATTTGCACCGCTCATTAGCGGGGTATGAAGAGTAGAAGAGACCTTAGAAACAACTTCAAAACCAACGAAGACTGCGAGCACGAAGATCGAGATGATTGCGATTGCTTCCATTACCGCACCCTCACTTTCCGGCCCCAGCGCCATTTGACCAGCGCCGTGCGCCGCCATGAGTAAGCGCAGCCGCATCGATGATTTCATCGGCAAAATCGATATTCAGCGCGCCCTCTTTAACCATCAAGAGCAGCAAATTAACGACGTTTCGGGCATAAAGTGATGAGGCGTGGAATGGCAATTGGCTTGGAACATCCTTACCGCCCCAAATCCGCACACCGTTTTCGGTCAGAACGATTTCTCCCGGCTTTGAACCCTCTACGTTTCCACCAGACTCCGCAGCCAGATCAACGATCACCGAACCTTCAACCATCGAGCTATACATCTCTTTTGTAACTAGCCGCGGAGCTGGTTTTCCAGGGACTGCGGCGGTAGTAATCAGAACATGTGACTTTGAAATAAATGGCTTTAAGAGTTCACGTTGCTTAGCAGCGCGCTCATCACTCATCTCTCGGGCATAGCCACCGGCACCTTCAATCGCCTCAAGTTCAAGATCAATAAAGCTTGCGCCCATTGAACGCACTTCATCAGCCGAAGATGGACGAACATCGTATGCCGATACAACCGCGCCGAGACGGCGAGCGGTTGCAATCGCTTGTAAGCCGGCAACGCCAGCTCCAAGAACAAGAACATTTGCTGGAGTGACTGTTCCAGCCGCAGTCATCAAAAGTGGGAAGAATCTTGGTGAGAGTTCTGCTGCAACTAACGCGGCTCGATAACCGGCGCAGAGCGCTTGTGAAGTGAGCGCATCCATTGATTGAGCGCGCGAAATTCTCGGGACTAATTCAAGGGAGAAGGCCGTAGCGCCTGCGGAGGCTGCAGCATCGATATTCTCAACAGCGGTAGTTGGCGATAAAAACGAGATTGTTATCGCCCCGCTTTTTACGCCCTTAAATTGTGAAACAGTTAATGGTTGCACCGAGAGGATCACATCGGCACTCGCTAACGAAGAGCTAGCTTCATCGGCTCCAATAACGCTCGCTCCCACACCCAAAAAGTCTTCATCGCCGGCACCGGCACCAAGACCAGCGCCACTTTCAATCGCTACTTCAAAACCCGCCCGAGTGAGTTTTGAGATTACATCAGGGACGAGCGCTACCCGCATTTCGCCGGCGCGGCCCTCTTTTGGGACAAAGATCTTCATCAGTGGGCTAGTTTCCCTTCAACTCACCACGAGTCAACAGATAAAGAAGAGCCTGGATCGTTGTCCGGCGATGGAAGGCCTCGCGCCAAACGACGGATTTCTCGCCATCGATTACCGTGGTGGCAACCTCTTCGCCGCGATGAGCTGGTAGACAGTGCATGAATATTGAGTCCTTGGCGGTGAGTGACATCAACTTTTCATCTACAGCGAATGGCGAGAGCGCTTTGAACTTCTCAGCTCGCTCGCTTTCAGAGTCACCCATTGACATCCAAACATCGGTATAGATGACCGAAGCCCCTTCACAAGCAGCCTTTGCGTCATTTGTACTCTCTACTTTTCCGCCGCTTGCACTCGCAATCTCTTGGGCTTTAGCGATCACTTCCGGGGCGACTGCAAATTTTCCTGATGGTGTAGCAGCGATGACATGGGCGCCCATGATTGCTCCCATAAGCAGCCAAGAGTTAGCGACATTATTTCCATCGCCCACGTAGACAAGCTTCCGTCCCGAAATATCTTTACCAAACTTCTCGCGGATCACCATCCAATCTGCAAGTAATTGAGTGGGGTGATCTTCATCGGTAAGCGCGTTAATGACTGGAATTGAAGCATGGGCGCCTAGTTGATCAACATCGCTCTGGGCATAGGTGCGGATGATTAGCGCTGAGCAGAATTGGCTAACAATTCGTGCGGTATCTTCAATCGTCTCACCTCGACCAATCTGTAGTTCATCACCGCGGAGAAAAATAGGAGTTCCACCTAGATGTGCTACGGCAGTCTCAGAGGCAAGACGAGTACGGGTTGAAGGCTTGGTCATATATATGGCGACAGATTTATGAGCCAGCGCGCTTGCAGATTTCAACGGTTCATCTGCAAAATCTCTGGCGGTAGCTAGAACTAGCTCAACATCCGCCCGAGAGAGGTCCTCGGTGCGCAAGAGATCTTTTAGGAAGTGGTTCCGGTTTCCGCTCACCTCCCTAGTCTAGTAATTGGCTCCGGCCTTATGATTTCGCAATGATTCGCAAGATGACCTCTGATTGGGCCTTGAACTCATCCATCAAGTCGACCCAGAAGATGGGCTTCTTCACCCGTCGCGGTGGCGTAATCGAGGAGAGTGATACGCATCTTGAGCTTGAAGGCCAAAGGCAAGATCAATTGGATTCTGGCGACCACGAGCGTTTTGCACACTACGTGAAGAAGGAGAAAATCGTTGAATCAGCCGTGAGCGGTAAGCCCGTCACCGCACTCTGCGGGAAACGCTGGATTCCCAATCGAGATCCAAAAAAATTTCCAGTCTGTCCGACCTGCAAAGAGATTCACTCCGGACTTCGAAAAGGACCAGAGGACCCGGGATCTGGAGAATAAACATTGGTAGCAATTGGAACGCTCACTGAATCTGAGAGCGAAGTAAATCTAAGAGCTGATCGACCCTGGGTCTGCGTTGTTTGGGATGATCCAGTAAATCTAATGACTTACGTTACCCATGTATTTATGGTGATTTTCGGTTACTCCAAAGAGAAGGCGACTGAGTTGATGTTAAAAGTTCATAACGAAGGACGCGCTACCGTTTCATCTGGAACACGCGAAGAGATGGAGCGAGACGTGCAACGGTTACATGAATACGGGCTGTGGGCGACGTTGCAACGCGATGATGAGTTTTAGGTCTATCGGGAAATTGAAAAAGAACTAGAGAAAAAGAATCAGGGCCCGGTTTCCCGAGCCCTGATCCGTTGAGAACTTTTCTAATTTCTCATTTCTGAGAATTAGTGATCGTCCTTCATTCCTTCTGCAATTGACTTCATTCTTGCGATCTTTACGATGGTTAGACCCCATACGCACTTTGCAAGGATGTCTGCGATTGTGTAACCAACCTGGCGACCGACATATGCGCCTGAACTTGCTGCGCCGTCTGCGTCGATGATCGGTAGAAGGTATGCAATTGGGTAAACGCCCCATGATGCGATGAGGAGGAGGCGGAGACGGCCGACTGTTGCGGCTACTCCCTCAGGCTGACGATCAAGGGACTTGCTCAACTCTACGAAGAGGATGTAGAGGATGTAGAGGAATGGAATTGTCGAGAGAACACCGTAAAGGATCTTGGTGCCCTGGTCTGAGGAGATCTCGCCTGGGTAACCAAGGGCGATCATCGCTGCAGATGCAGGCACAAGACGGGTGATCAATGACTTTGAAGCTTCCTTTGCAAGGGCTAGAACTGCGATTACTTCAACGAGAAGTAGTGGCACAGTAAGAATCCAGTCAACATAACGATATCCCTCGTTAAATGCGTCTGGGTGTCCTGCAGTTACGACCTTACCAACTGCTCCTTCCACCATTGATGCTGAGTGGAATGAGTCGAAAATACGGATGTAGTGGTATCCAGCGATGAATGTAACCATCGAAGATAGGACTAGAGCATTCCGGTACTTCGGTAGAACGCGGCTTGTAGAGACAAGGGTGTAAACCGTTGTCGCGAGCATCGAGATAAGTCCAAATGAAAGGACGTTATATACGGCGCTCCACTGCGTTGCAGTTAACTCCATGGTTGTTAACAAATTGGGCCTCCGTGGGCGTTTGTCTTGCTCAAAACTCCGGTTTGGAGTGAGCCGTTGCTAGCCGTGCCCCCCTGGATTTGAGAGGTCCGGGTCACAATTAGGTGTAAGGGTGCTACCTACTCGCGAGTTGTTCAACCTAGAATCGCAGGAATTTCAAAGATTTCATCTCTTTTCTGAGAGAAATTACCCCCGACTTTGGGGCAAAACGGACATTCGCTGACCCACTCTAAACTTCGCTCGTGCCCACATCCGAAGAATCCAGCGCTCTCTCCGAGCGCCCGATCGGAATATTTGATTCAGGGGTTGGCGGATTAACTGTTGCACGGGCGATTATCGATCAACTTCCAAATGAGTCAATTATCTATTTTGGAGATACCGCGCGCGGACCTTATGGCCCAAGGCCGCTGGCAGAGGTCCGCTCCTTCGCTCTTGAAATTATGGATCAGATGATTGCCGCTGGCGTGAAGGCAATTGTGATCGCCTGTAATACCGCAAGCGCTGCGATGCTCCGTGATGCACGTGAGCGTTACGCCATTCCAGTTATTGAAGTGATTCAACCGGCAGTCCGGCGCGCGGTATCTGCGACCCGTTCTGGAAAAGTGGGAGTTATTGGAACTCAGACAACGATCGATTCAAAGGCTTATGAAGATGCTTTCGCGGCGGCGCCGCAATTACAGCTGACAACCCAGCCATGCCCTGAGTTTGTAAGTTTTGTTGAGCGCGGGGAGACTTCAGGTGGCGCAGTTACCAAGTCGGCCGAAAGTTATTTGAAACCACTAAAGGATCAAGGAATCGATACCTTGGTGCTCGGTTGCACCCACTACCCCCTTCTAACAGGAGTCATCTCCTATGTGATGGGAAATGATGTGACCTTGGTATCTAGCGCTGAAGAGACTGCGAAAGATCTCTACCGAGTATTACTCGAAAAGAACTTAATGAGAAGAGCGGATTCAAAACCGAACTATAAATTCATCTCAAGTGGCGACCCAGTCTCATTTACTAGATTGGCGCGAAGATTCCTTGGACCTGAAGTCGGGGAAGTAAGCACGAATTGGTAGACGTGGCACTTTGGTCACGATAACTAACTAGCGAAAGTAGAGATCAAGAATGGCAGATAACGCTGGCGGAAGAATTGATGGGCGTACCCCACAGGATTTACGTGAGATTAAATTCGAGCGAAATTGGCTAAACCAAGCGGAGGGCTCAACTCTAGTTTCTTTTGGTAACACCAGAGTGCTCTGCGTGGCCTCCTTTACTCCCGGCGTTCCAAGGTGGCTAGTGGGAAGTGGAAAGGGTTGGGTTACATCGGAGTATTCAATGCTGCCGCGCGCAACGCACACTCGCTCTGATCGAGAGAGCGTTAAAGGAAAACTCGGAGGTAGAACCCAAGAAATCTCCCGCTTGGTCGGCCGCTCACTTCGCTCCATCGTAGATATGAAAGCACTGGGCGAAAACACAATCGTTCTTGATTGCGATGTCTTGCAAGCCGATGGCGGAACCCGGACTGCTGCGATAACGGGCGCTTATGTAGCTCTTGTTGATGCGCTCAATTGGGCGAAAGGAAAAGGACATATAACCTCAATTCCGCTCAGCGGTTCAGTTGCGGCGGTAAGCGTTGGAATCATCAACGGGGTACCTATGCTTGATCTATGTTACGAAGAAGATGTAAGCGCTGAAACAGATATGAATATCGTCTGCACTGGAGATGGAAACTTCGTGGAAGTTCAAGGAACTGCTGAGGGAAAGCCATTTGATCGCAATCTCTTAAATCAACTTCTTGACCTAGGCGCTAAGGGTTGTATAGAGCTAAGTAAACTTCAAAGAGCCGCTTTAGGCTCGTGACCACCCTAGTAATTGCAACGCGCAATAAAGGAAAGATCGCCGAGATAGCTCGGATACTTAAATTTGAAAAGGGAGATCCCCTAGAGGTTAGATCTGTAGCAGAGTTTGATATTGAAGATGTTGAGGAGACTGGAAGTACTTTTGAAGAGAATGCGCTCCTGAAGGCGCTCACAGTTGCACGTGCAACTGGATTTCCGGCCCTTGCCGATGACAGCGGATTATCGGTAGACGCGCTCGGCGGAGCCCCGGGTATTTACTCTGCGCGCTATAGCGGGGTGCATGGTGATGATGGCGCCAATATCGATAAGTTATTGAAGGAGCTTTCAAATCCCTCTTTAGATCGCGCAGCCCGCTTTGTTGCAGTAATTGCGCTGGCAAAACCCGATGGCTCACACATCATGGCTAGGGGTGAATTACTTGGCAGGATCGCCGAATCTAAGCGAGGCAATAATGGCTTTGGATATGACCCGATCTTCATACCCGTAGGTAGCAAGCGAACTCTGGGGGAGTATCACCCGCAGGAAAAGGATGAAATAAGTCATCGAGCCCGCGCGCTAGCTGACATCGCGCCAAAGGTTCCAGGTTTCCTCAATAACCCAAGCGCCTAATTACTCGCCACCAGTTAACTGGCATGGCTCCACTCCGCTAAATGCTGAGCCACGCGCGCTCCCGCGAGTAGGCTTCCCACAGGAGAAGTTAGGGAAACTTCCAGAGTCGAAGGAGCCAAAGTGGCAACTAAGAAAAAGTCCGCGCGCTCATCTAAGAAGAGCGCTGCTAGAAAATCTGTAGCTAAGAAGTCTGGTGCCAAACGCACAGTTGCCAAACGCACAGTTGCCAAGCGGACAGCTAAGAAGTCTCCAGCTAAAAAATCCTCTGCTAGAAAATCGACAGCCAAGAAATCGACAGCTAGAAAATCTTCCAGCGCTAAGCGCCCGATAAAGAAGGCGCTTCCAAAACCACCAAAGGGCGTCGATGTTGCGAAGATCGTTATTCCGCCAGTTCCTGCTCGTGGCGCATCATCTTCAACAACTCCTACACCGGTAGCTGCAAAGCCAGCCGCAGCCGCTAGCGCTCCAGCAAAGAAGAGCTCCTCAAGCGTTCTATTCCTAGTAATCGCCGGCGTTGTTCTATTGGCAATCTTTGCGCTCTCTAATTCTTCATCTGATGATGATGCAGCGCCAAAGCCGACTGCCTCCGAATCTGTTAGTGAAGAGCCGAGTGAAGAGCCAACAGATGAACCAAGTGAAGAACCCTCAGATCTAACTTACGAGGCGCCTTCGAGCTTTGTAGCAATCAATAATGCAAGTGGTGGCGTAACGCTGCGCTGGAAGTCTCCGGCAGCAACGGAGGGATTAACCGGATACTTGGTCTCGATCTCCTATAACACCGTTGATTTCATCGAAGTGGCTACCGTCTCCGCCGATCAATTCTCAGTAGATGTGGCGAAGATGGGCGATGAGGGCGGCACACAGTTCTTCATCCAGTCTCTCTACTCAGATGGAACTAAGGCCGATGGCGCAAAGTTTGCGCTTAAGGGTAAGTACGGCAACTAGTTTATTTTAAGTACTTCAATTTCTTCTAAGTACTTCAAGTATCGCCGATACGTATGCATTGACGCCTGGCGGATTTAAGTGCACCCCATCGGATGCGAAGTACTCAGGATGACCTTCTGACAATTTCTGCCAATCAATCAGAGTTGTATTGGGATATCTCGAACTTACCTTAGAAATAATCGCGTTATTTTCATCGCGCCAACTCCGTGGCACAGCGGTATTTACAACGATTACTCGCGGTTGATCTTTAACAATCTCAAAGAGCGCGGTTACATCACTTTCAATTAGTCGGTTGTTATTGCCGAGATTCAAAACAACTTGTGAGTTGGCGACGAATTTCTGGTCAGTTCGAGCAACCTCGATTAGCTCACCTATCTGTCGTCCAACCCGAGCATTGATCAATTCGATTCGTTCATAAGAAGCGAGCACATTACGGATACCTAGGATTACTGAATCTCCGGTTACCCAGAGCCCTGGGGTAGCGGTATCTGTGATTACATCATCTTCAGTATTAGCTGAGTTGGCCGCCTCTTCTGCTGCAATCTCTTGAGCTGCGATCTCATCGGCTCGCTCAATTGCGTTAATGGAGACCAGAGTCGTAGCGAAGAGCGTAACTACTACCGCGACCAATGCAGATAGCTTCTGGCGGATACGTACCGAGGGGGTTCGATACTTCATTCCCCGGAACCAGAGCTCAAAGTAGCCACGTCTTATAGGCGTTTCAATGTAGCGATAAGAGATATCTGCCAGCGCAAAGACAATCAAAACTCGAAGTGAATAGAGCGCCCAATCATCGCCAACTAAGTCAATTGAGGGCCTGGTTAATTGAAAGACGATCCAGTGCCAGAGATAGATTCCATAAGAACGCTCGCCAATCCAGAGCGCTGGACGCGTGCTTAGTATGGGAGCAAAGCGTGATGCGGGATGAATAACAGAAATCAAGGTGGCACATCCAAAGAGCGCTGTTAATGGGAATGCGATTCGATAAAGCGTTGGATCGCTCTCATTGATAAATAAAAATGCGCTGAGTAGTCCAAGGAATCCAAAGACTCCGATTAAGTCAACGAAGTCTTGAGCGCGCTTTGTTATCTCTTTCGTTAGATTTTGGGGTTTCCAACTCACGGCTAAAGCTGCTCCTAGAAATAACCCGATTGAATGTGTATCTGTGCCAAAGTAGACGTGGCTTACTGCAGATTCTTTGATATCAATCTGCACCGAATATATAAAGAGCGCGATACCAGAAGCGAGGGCTATTGCCAGCGCCACGAAGGAGATGTTCTTTTTCCCGAAGTAGCGGAGAACGAATAAGAGAACAAGTGGCCATACAAGATAGAACTGTGCTTCAACAGCTAGTGACCAAGTGTGCTGAAGCAATGGCGGGCGACCGATAACCTCGAAATAATCTTGTTCCCTATTTACTAGGGCCCAGTTCATAGTTCCGGTGAATACGAAGGGAAGATCATTTAGAAAACGTCGAACTGTCTCTGGGGCATATACGCCGATATAGAGAGTTGTAAGGACGACCATTGCAATTAGGGCGGGAAGAAGTCGACGGATGCGACTCAAGTAAAAGGCGCGCAGGTCGAGGCCGCCTGACTTTTCAATGGAATCGAGAATCAAACCGGTAATTACATAACCAGAAATCACAAAGAAGAGGTCAACGCCGAGAAAGCCGCCAGGTATCCAGTCGATACCTAAGTGATAGAGCAGGACCGCGATTACTGCGACCGCGCGTAGGCCGTCAACTGAATGTATGTAGCGATTACTGCTGGTGGACATCACCGACGACGCTTAGATTGAGCTTTCTTGCTCTTCTTCTCTGAGGTGGATTTTTGGGATGTTTTCTTTGCCGTTGATTTGGCAGCGTCGCTCTCTTGGGCAGCTGCGATTCGTGCTACAACTTTGCTATCACCGGTAGGGGTTCCATCGGGACGAATTGCATCATTTACCTGGCGCTGGAGATCGCTCAAACGATTGAATGCGGTATCAAGACGTTGACGGGATTGATTAATCGCGTTCTCAGCAGCATCTAGAGATTGCGATTGAATCCGATACAACCGCTCAGCTTCCGAAATTACTTGGGAGAGCCAGGCGCGATATTCAGTCACTTCAGTCGTTGCAGTTTGAACTAGCCGCTCAGCTTCACGCTTGGCGTTACTTGTTACGGTATTTGCCTCACGCTTGCGCGCAGCAAGTAAATCCTCACCCTCTCGCTCTGCAGTCGCGACGATATCTGAGGCATCTGCCTCAGCGGCCTCAATATATTTACGACCACGGTTCTCAGCCGCGGCGAGAGTCGACTTTGCTTTTGCCTCTGCGTTCTCAAGAGCGGCAGCAGCGTTCTTCTTACTCTCATTCAAAACTCGCTCAGCGCTTGCATTTGCTTTTGCTTCACGTTGTTGCGCAGTGCGAATAATTGACATCGCAGTCTCAGTTGCGAGAATCTCAAACTCTTCCTTTGAGAGCGAGGTGATATCCCGGCGTGAGCGCAATTCAGCTAGTTGTGATTCCAATTCGCGGATACGCTCCACCGAAGCAGAACCTGTAGTGAGTGGCTTAGCGCTTGACTCTTCTTCGCCCTTGAAACCAACCCAGGATAAGAAGTTCTTATCTGCCATCACATAACTCCTAAATCTGCTTAACGCTCTTTTTCGGGGAGGCGCATCTTCCCACGAGAAATGCAGATAGAGAAAGGGGCGATTTAGGCGGAGCGAATCACGGGTATAGCCCGCGGAGGCGATGGGCCTGAGCGACCCGTTCCACGCTAATCATGTTCGCCGCCTCCCTCCAGGTAACCCCTCGAGATGATGAGACTTGGGCGACTTCTTTGGTTGCGCGCATCATAATTTCATTTAGATTTTCAATTACCTCTTCTGCGCTCCAAAAATACTTCTGTTTATCCTGTACCCATTCGAAGTAAGAGACAATTACGCCGCCGGAGTTTGCCAAGATATCCGGAACAACAAGAATTCCTTTCTCATTCATAATCGCATCGCCTTGCGGGGTAGTTGGCGCATTTGCACCCTCCACGATGATCTTGGCCTGAATACCTGGCGCACTCGCCTCGGTAATCGAATCAGCTAGCGCTGCCGGGATAAGTACATCAACGGCAAGATGCAATAACTCAGAATTAGTTAGCGGGGAAGTGCCGGGCGTTCCAACGACGCTTCCCGTTTTATCAAGATGAGCTTTAACTTCAGATACCGTCTTAAAACCAGTTACGCCCCCATTTACATCACTTACTGCAGCGACTTTTAATCCTTGCTTCTCTAGAGCTACAGCTGCCCAATATCCAACTTTCCCAAAACCTTGAATGGCAACCGTCGCCTTCATCGGATCTATTCCGCGAACTTTGAGCGCTTCACGTACAGAGATTGCGACCCCATCACCAGTAGCTGAAGTTCTTCCAAGGGAACCACCAAGCACAATTGGTTTTCCCGTGACAACGCCCGGAACGGAGTAACCAGCATTGACGGAATAGGTATCCATAATCCATGCCATATTTCTCTCATCGGTTCCAACGTCAGGGGCTGGAATATCTCGCTCGGGTCCGATGATCGGCAGAATTTCTGAGGTGTAACGACGGGTTAGTCGTTCATTTTCGGCGAGTGAAAGTGATTTTGGGTCAACAGCAACGCCACCTTTCGCGCCGCCATAAGGAAGATTTGTAAGAGCACATTTCCATGTCATCAACATCGCCAGGGCGATAGTTTCATCAAGATCAATATTTTGATGGAATCTAATTCCACCCTTGGCTGGACCGCGAGTTGTTGAGTATTGGACGCGATAACCTTTGTACATCTCAACGCGACCATCATCACGCCGAAGCGGGACAGCCACCTCCATCAATCTTCGTGGAGTTGAGAGCGTGTTCCAATCATTCTCAGAAAGTCCGAGTTGTTCGACCGCTCTTCGTAATTGTGAGAGCGCTGTTTTTAGAGGTGACTCATTCGATGACGCCGTTGTCATGTGATTAATCTACGCCCGAAATCCCCTCCCAACCCTCCTTCTTTTCTGAGAAGTTCCGGTCTAAAGTTGTGATGTCCGATATAACGCAACGTTGCGGAGGCGCCATGGTCGATGACCCGAATTGGAAGTTCGATACCCAGCAGATTCATGCGGGGCAAGAGCCGGATCCAACTACCGGATCTCGGGCACTTCCGATCTATCAGACCACGGCATATCAATTTAGAGATACCGAACATGCAGCTAATCTCTTTGGGATTGCAGAAGCAGGAAATGTCTACACCCGAATTAATAATCCAACTCAGGATGCAGTGGAGAAGCGGCTTTCCATCCTTGAAGGCGGCAAAGCCTCATTATTGGTAGCAAGTGGAATGGCCGCTACAACTCTTGCAATTATGAATGTCGCAGAAGCAGGCGATCACATCGTCTCAAGCCCCTATGTATATGGTGGCACTTACAATCTTTTCAAATACACCCTGCCAAAGTTTGGAATACAGGTAACTTTTGTTGAGGATGCGCAAGATTTAGATTCATGGAAGCGCGCCATCAAGCCAAACACCAAAGCTTTTTTTGGTGAAGGAATCTCAAATCCGCTTGGCGTGGTACTCGATCTTGAAGGAATCGCAGGTGTCGCACACGATTATGGGGCTCCTTGGATTGTGGATAACACAATCGCAACTCCATATGTGACAAGGCCGATTGATTATGGCGCAGATGTCGTAACGCATTCAGCAACTAAGTTCCTATCTGGCCATGGAAATGCGATGGTTGGAGCGATTGTTGATGCGGGAAGTTTTGATTACTCCAAGTATCCAGATCGATTCCCTG
This sequence comes from Candidatus Nanopelagicaceae bacterium, assembly GCA_023254845.1. Classification (GTDB taxonomy): domain Bacteria; phylum Actinomycetota; class Actinomycetes; order Nanopelagicales; family Nanopelagicaceae; genus MAG-120802. The sequence continues at coordinate 12,119 of JALRKE010000018.1, forward strand.
GTTTAAATACCCCAGATCCGAGCTATAACAACATTATTTATGCCAAGAATCTCGGCGTTGGATCTAATTTTGGAAATGTCGCTTATATCTTCAAGTGTCGCCTTCAATTGCTTCGCGATATGGGTCCATCAGTATCTCCATTTAATGCCTGGCTACTTGCTCAAGGTCTTGAATCGCTAAGTATGCGGATGAAGCAACATCTCGCTAATGCCCAAGGTATTGCCGAATGGTTAGTGAAACATCCCCAAGTGGTTGGAGTTAGCTATGGAGGACTTCCAGCTTCAGATTGGCACACAAATGCCAAGAAGTATGCGGCAAAAGGCGCCGGCGCAGTTATGGCTTTTGAGATAAAAGGTGGTTTAGCCGCGGGCAAAGCCTTTGTAGAAGGTTTAAAGATGTTTAGCCATGTGGCAAATATCGGCGATGTTCGTTCGCTAGTAATACATCCAGCGTCGACAACTCATTCACAACTTGGTGAAGAAGGTTTACGTGCTGCCGGAATTAATCCGGGAATGATTCGCTTAAGTATCGGCTTGGAAGATATTGAAGATATTAAGACTGATATGGAGCGAGGTTTTGCGGCGGCTCGGTAGTTAACTGGTGCGGGAGGTGGGACTTGAACCCACACGTCCGAAGACACAGGTTCCTAAGACCTGCGTGTCTGCCATTTCACCACTCCCGCAAGAGTGAGCGAGAAGAATACCGATAAAGCGTGGATACCTAAAACTCGCGAACGGACCTCTTCTATGTGGAGGTAGCGCCGCGCCGCGAAAAGGCATCGATTGAAGCAGACAACAGGAGCACGCCGCCGGTAACCATGAATTTGATTCCAGCTGGATAGCCAAGAAGTGCCATACCGTTATCAATAACAGCAACAACTAAGCCGCCGAGGATGGCATCGCTAACTTTTCCTTTTCCACCAAAGAGTGAAGTTCCGCCGATAACTGCAGCGCCAACGGCGTAGAGAAGCGTTGAGCTACCGCCAGTGGTTGGCGAGATTGAGTTAGCGCGCGAAACGAATATCATTCCCGCAATCGCAGCAAACCCAGAGCAGATCATAAATGCCGAGATTCGTACCATCTTCACATTTATACCCGCGCGACGAGCAGCTTCAGCATTTCCACCAACGGCATATAGATGTAATCCAAAGGAGGTGCGCGTCAATACAAATGTTGCACCGACCAGGAGAACGAGAATCACAGGAACCACATAAGGAATTCCACGGAGGCTTACTAGGTCAGGATTATTGCTCCGCTCAACAGTGAGTGCCAAAGTTGCAAGACCACCGAGGGAGACAAGGATTGCGGTTTTAATCAACCAGAATTTAAAGAGATTATCGACTAGTCCAGCCTTACGGCGACGGGAAAACTTCCAAAGTCCAGATAGAACGTAGACGCCAGCGGTAAGTGCGAAGAAGATCCAACTTGCAGTGACCGGGAGATTCTTATTTTGTACTGCAAGAATCGTCGGATCTTCGATTCGGATAGTTCCGCCTTCACTTACAAGTAGGAGGAGAAGTCCTTGAAAGGCGAGAAAGGTCGCAAGGGTTACGACGAATGATGGAATTCGAAGTTGCGCAACTAAGTAACCGATAAACGCGCCTAAGACAATGCCAGCCAAGATGCTCGCCGGAAGCGCGACATACCAGGAGTAGTCCATCTCGGTAATCATGATCACCAAGATCGCGCCACAGACTCCGGCCGCGTAACCAGCAGATAGGTCAATCTCACCAAGTAGTAATACGAAGACTAAGCCCATTGCGATTACGGTTACGGCCGCGGCTTGCGTTAATAAGTTAGCGAAGTTACCAGGAGTCAAAAAGACTCTACTCTGTGAGCTAAAAGCGATACAAAGAACCAATAGACCGAGGATTGCAGGGAGCGCGCCAACTTGGCCAGCTTTAACCTTACTTGCCCACTCGCGGAGTGACTTTTCTATAGTTATCTGCTCGCTCATTTTGTAGCTCCAGAGATCGCATCTGATTTACCAGTAGTAATCAGTTTTACAACATCGTTAGGCGAGACAGCACTCTTTTCAACCTGGGCTGCCATAGTCCCTAAGTACATCGCAGCAATATTGTCAGCGACTTGGAAGACATCATTTAGATTATGGCTAATCACAATAACGGCAAGTCCGTTATCAGCCAATTGACGGACTAATTTCAAAACTTGTTCAGTCTGGGCGACACCCAGCGCCGCCGTTGGT
>JALRKE010000019.1 GCA_023254845.1 Candidatus Nanopelagicaceae bacterium
ATCCCATCCAGATCTTCTAGCTTTACACCGCTCTCCTTTAAAGCACGTTCAATAATTGGTTGCATCGCCTCTAAATGTGCACGTGATGCCACTTCAGGAACAACTCCTCCAAAACGAGCATGCTCATCAACGCTAGAAGCGATTACATTTCCAAGAAGTTTCCGTCCCCTTACGATTCCTACTGCTGTCTCATCGCATGAAGTCTCGATACCAAGTACTAATGGTTCACTCATCACCGAGCTCCTTACGCATAATCAACGCATGAACACCGCTGGCGTAATAGTTATCCCGCCGCGCAATCACTACGTAGCCGCGCTTTTCGTAGAGCGGAAAGGCTTCATCATTTCCCTCGCGGATTTCCAGCATCAACGCGCTTACCTTCTTTGAAGCCGCCCAGCGCTCTAGTTCATCGAGGAGATGGCTCGCTATTCCACGCCTCCGATAACTTGGAATAACTGCAACGTTATGGATATCGGCGACATCACCAGCCAAAGCAACTCCCGCATAACCGACGATTACTCCTTTTTCATGTGCGACCAAGTAGCGACGTGTCTTTGGTATGCCAGAGATTTCCTCCCGGAATTGAGCGGCGCTCCAAGGGGATTCTGGAAAGACTTCCTTTTCGATTCCAACTAAAGCAGGGACATCGAAGGTAGAAATCTCGCGATATTCGATCATGATCGCTCACTTGTTGGGACTGCATCGGGTTTGCGCAAATAGAAAGGCTCACGGATATTGATGGCTAATGATTTTGCGAGAAGTAGATGTGGTGAGGGAAAGAGCGATTCAGTAAATCCAAAACCAAACTTCTTCTCTGAACTTGTAGCTATATCTTCCAAGTTTCCAACAGAAGGCCCCTCGACTCTTTTGCCGTTCTGATACCTAGCCCAGTAAATTTCTTTTCGCCGCGCATCTGTGGCAACTAAGTAATTTTCGGCATCAATATCAATTCCATCCAACGAGCAGACTCCGACCCAAGGGATATTTCGTGCTGTCGCAAAAGTTTGGGCAAATACAATTCCTACCCGTAGCCCGGTAAATGGGCCAGGTCCCATTCCAACAACGACTTGAGCAATACTCCTCTCGATCTTTAATGCCTCGGCTACTAACTTTGGTAGCGCTTCGGCATGCTCAGTTGCGCCATCGTGGTGGCTCTCGAAAAGTAACTCTGAGCCAGCAAATAGCGCACAGCTGGTGCGCGTAGTCGAAGTATCGATAACAAGCGAATTCAAAGGGTGAACCCCTCCCATCGCTTTCCATGAGAAATTGCCTTTACATTTCGCTCATCATCGCTCGCGCCAAACTCAATGAGAATCTCCAAGAAATCATCGCCAAAGCGCGCTCCCACTTGGCGACCCCACTCAATAACCGTAATCGCACTCTCTCGCCCGGTATCTAGATCTAAGTCATCAAATTCAAAAGTGGAGTTCTCATTACCCAATAGGCGATAAGCATCAACATGGATGAGCGGAGTTTTACCTTTATGCACGCGGGAGATTACAAATGTTGGCGAAGTGATTCCAGTTATGCCGAGGCCGGCGCCAATTCCCTGAGTTAACGCGGTCTTTCCAGCCCCCAATGACCCAGAGAGAACAATTAGATCACCGGCTTTAGTTTTCGTTGCAATAAATCGACCGAGTCCGCGCATCTCATCGACTGAAGCAACTTTGCGCATTCGATAAGGCTATCCAATAAATGAAGCGGGGCCCGGTTTCCCGAGCCCCGCCATGATCAGTTACGACTTGCGTACTTAGTTATCCCTTGAATTAGTCCTGATAGAACTTCATCACTGGAGCACTGTATTCGCGGTCAAAGGTCATCCCTCCGGCCTTGCGAAGTGTGGTAAAGAGTTTTCCACCAGACAAATTCTTACCATTTTCAGCAGCGTAAGCGAGCAATTCTGTAATTGCCAGCAATTGCTTAGTAGAGAAGTTACAGTGATTTGTACCGGTCGCTGCAGGAACCGAAGTATCAGGAGAGCCTGTGGCCGTGTACTTTGAGTACTTCTCGGGTGGGAAGTTCCACAGTACCAAGAGGTTATTCTTGGGTTTCTCATATTCCCCAGTAATTCTCTTTTGAGCTTTCGCATCCGCCCATTTCTCTGCGTAATACTCGGCATATTTATCAGCAACAGACTGTTGATTTCCGGCCACCGTCACTGGATCAGCCGTTCCAGTAAAGAGAATTGTCGGAATCTCAACCTCTCCAGAGTGAGAGGTGAGGCTGTTTAGCTTCGCTACCGCAGCAGGATCTGCCTTGGCTCGCGGAGAAGCAGCAAGTACGGCCAACAAACCTCCGATACCGGAGACACCCGATAGGGCTGAGCTCCAGATGAATTGTTCATCTGCGATACGCGCCGCGTAATTCGTTGCGGTGTTATCAAATACTGCTCCACCGGCTTGTAGCTCAAGGTCATGGGTTGCCAAAACTGCAAGCGCTGCAGCGTTAGCGACATTTTCTAGAGCGGCAAGTGCTGGGTTAATAGCAAGCTGGAATGAGAGCGTGCTAGTGGCCGAAAGCCCTGCTGGAGCTGAGGTTGAATCAAAGTGAGCCGATTGCAGTGGAATTCCGGACATCAGCGCAATCATCACCAAAGCGCTTCTCGATGGAATCGCCTTTATCGCATCAGGAACTTTTGATGTGGCGGGCCACGCAGGAGTTGCTGCGTTTGCCGCGATTGCAGCCTGAAGCGAGCCAATTACGGTGAAGACCTTCACTAAATCACCCATTGACTCGGCATATCCAGCCGCGCCCGCAGAGTAGTTGCCACCTTTGATTGTTGGATCAAAGAATGTCTTTATTCCCCAGAGCGCATCTCCAGCCATTGTCATCAATGGTCCGATATCGCTAGCCATACATAATGGCGCTGCAGCATCGATCAAATCGGGATACTGCTCTGCAAGAGCTTGAGTAATGAAACCACCCAAGGAACTTCCCCAAGCAACAACTTTATTGGTCTTTGTGAATTGCTTCTTAAAGACATCAATCAACTCGACATTTGTCTTGATTGCAGAATCAGCGTTCCAACCTTGACGGGCAAAGCCAGATCCCATAACGGCGTAACCCTTACCAAGCAGCGTTCCGATGACTGTCGCGTTTCCGCCTGGGGCTGGTTCCGGTGTATTCGTGACTGTATATCCGCCATAGCCCGGGATTCCCGCTGGGACCGGAACATTTGGACGATATCCATGTGAATAGAGATAAACGGTTCCATTGAAGTTTGCTGGAACCATCATCATGTAGGGAGCTGTATCTGAAGTTGCTCCCACACATGTAGTTACAAAGTTAGCTGTTGTACAGGCTGGAGCAGCTTGGGCAACAGTAGGAATTGAAACTACCGTGAGGGACAACATTGATGAAGCTACAACGAGCGTTAAAGAACGCTTCAATTTGAAGTTTCTCATGAGTTATTTGGCAATCCTTTCGCTGGCATTGCTGGACGCTTGAAGTCTGACTTAACAACTGGACCTTTACCGCTATCGGTGGTGTAGAGAGTTACCTTTCCACCGTAAGGCTTTCTATCGCCGGTTGGGCCCATGACCGCCATGTAATAACCAGTGTGGCCAACATTGCTGGTACGTGAATACCCAAGAGGTGAGTAAGCGACTGAAGCAAAGGTTGAACCTTTATTCTCAATTGCTTTGATAAGTCCTCGGCGGGTCAAACGTGGTCCCGCTGCACGAAGAGCCTGAACAGTCATCAAACCTAAGTTCATGCCCTGAAGTACATAATCATCGAAAGCAGCCTTGTTGTATTTGTCGTTTATTTCTTGGAACTGCTTGACATATTCATCAGTCAAATCATTAGGTGACGGGTTTCCTGCAGGTGTAAGTGCGCCATTTAGAACTGCAACTGGAACGCCTAGTACCTGGAGGGTCAATGGATCTGATCCGACTGAGCCAAGAATCCACTGTGGTGCATATTTAGCAGCAGCAGCAACTGCAAGAAGTGGGGCTGTTGCGGAGGTTACTCCGAAGAAGACAACGACTTGCGCGCCACCGGATGCGAGCTGAGAGACCCAGGTCTGGGCCGTAGCGGCGCTCTGAGTTCCTGAAGTATATGGAATCGAAACATCGAACTTCACGCCAGCATCTTTAAATGCACCCAGCGCGTCAATTCCAAATTCATCATTCTGGTACACAAGACCTAGCTTCTTGCCCGCAAAGTTCTCTTTGAGGAACTGAGAGACAATCTTTGCTTCCATCGCATATGAAGGAAGGATTGTAAAAGATGTTGGGAATTTCTTTTTATTTGCAAAGCCGCTGAAGCCTGTGTTTAGGAATAGCGCCGGTACTTTTCGACGTGGTAGACCAACAGACTTATGAACCGCAGTAAAGTTTGCAGTTCCCAAAGGTCCAACTAGGGCAAAAACTTTGTCTTTAAGAATCAATTCGTTTGTCTTTGCGATAGATAATTGAGGCGAGTACTGGTCATCTTTCTGAACCAGGGTGATCTTTCGACCGTAAACTCCGCCATTATCATTTACATACTTGAAGTACGCATCCATGGCATTGCCAATCTTGCTATAGCCTGGCGAAGCAGCTCCAGTAAGTGGAAGAGTGATTCCAAGTTTGATCGAATTTGAAGTCACTCCCGTCTCTGCGTGAGCTGGAAGCGATGTCGCTAGCAAGCTGCCCGCGGCGAGCACCGCAGCAGCGAACCAAGTTCGCTTTCCATGAGTCTTTCTGATCATTTTCTTCCTTCCATCGAGGGTCTACTTTGGTTTCCCAAACTAGTGTTGGTTTCCCACACTAGCGGTTACTCTTGCGTAACCAGTTAATGCGCAGACTTCTTATGGAAGTGCTTGCGCAGATTTTCTCCTGGGCCGTTTGGGGTGTATATCACTGAGAGAATCAGCAATACGCTCACAATCAACCCGGGTAGGTAGCTATTAAGTTTATCTTCACTGCCCAAACTGGACGCAAGGGCATCTGCAATTTCAGGAATCGCCACCAATATGAATCCTCCCAGCACAACCCCAGGAAGGCTGGAGATTCCCGCTAAAACTGCTCCGGTGACCAGGGCGAAGGAAAGAGCGAGGGTGTAGGCCCCTGGGGCGACCAAACTTATGGTCATCGCAAGGACTGCTCCGGCAAGGCCAGCAAGTCCAGAACTTACCGAGAAGGCAAGGACCTTCAATTGCGATGCATTGATCCCAGAGAGCTCGGCAGCTAAAGAATTTCCCCGGATAGCTCTCCAGGTTCTGCCAAATCTGGATTGGAGAATATTTGAAGTGACAAATAACGCTATGAGCGCAATGAAGGTTGCAATCCAAAAGAACCATTTGTATTGAGTAAAATCTTCGCCAAATCTCTCCGGTGGAAAGCCGACATCAAAGAGGAGGCCAGGTTCGCCACCAAGGAATGAAAATTGATTTGCAATTGCTGGAAGGCCAACAGCTAGAGCAAGCGTCGTTCCTGCTAAATATGGTCCGGATAAGCGTGCGGCCGCAAGTCCTAAGAATGCTCCAAAAAGTGCAGCAACGAGAATCGCCATCATAAATGCGCTCCAGATTGGGGTCTGGAGATTATTTAAAGTCAGCGCAGCGGCATAACCACCAACAGCCATCATTGCACCATTTCCAAGTGAAACTTGTCCAGAATAACCTGTAAGCAAAACTATTGAGGCAAGTGCGATTGTGTACATTGCAATTTGCGCCCCTTGATATACCCGCAATTCATCAACGCGATCACCGATGATTAGCAAGATCCAACCAATTAGAAAAAAGAGCGCAAGTTTCTTTCTCACTTTACTTCCAGTGTTGCCACCGACAACTTTAGCCACGACGCACCTTGCCTCTCGCCATGATTCCATCTGGCTTGATGAGAAGAACTAGAAGCAAAACAGAGAATCCACCAATGAAGACAAGTGAGGTCCCTACATAATTCAAGATGATTGTCAGTCCAATACCAAGCACCAGCGCTCCGATGACAGCACCGACCATACTCTCAAGACCACCGATTACAGCAGCTATAAATCCAAAGACAAGAAGCAGATCAAGCGAGTAAGGCGTTAAGAAGTTATAGGAAGTAACTAACATTCCAGCGACTCCACCAACTCCGCCAGCAATTGCCCAACCGATTGTTCTCGTTCGAGCAGTCCGTATGCCCGCTAATTGAGCTATTTCTGGAGAATATGCTGATGCACGAAGTGCCAATCCGAGGTTAGTTCGTTGAAAGAGAAGGGCGAGAATTATCAGAATCACAGCCACTGTAATAATGGTTAGGGAATCTAGCGGTGAGAATGGAATCGTCACTTCGCCAAATGTGAAGCCATTTTTCGAAGCAGGAGCCGTTAAAGACTTGAACTCGCCACCCCAAGTCAAACCAACGATACTTCTAATCAGGCCTAGCAATCCCAAAGTTGCAATTACCGGTGCCACCACCAGCGCGGGTCCAGAGTTTGCGTGCTTGAAAAGGACTCGCATAAAGAAGTAGTCGACGCCTGCTCCAAGAAGAGCGCCCGCAACTATTGCGAATAGAAGTCCTAGCCAAAAAATCTGCGAGCGGGTTGCAATTTCAAATCCGATGTAAGTGGAGAACATTGCTTGGCCAGCCTGGGCAAAGTTAATGACGCGAGTGGATCGCCAGACCAATACGAGAGCAAGTGACATCAGGGCGTAGATCGAGCCGGTGGAGAGACCGATTAATAGCGTTTCTAGTGCTTTTTGCATTAGTACCCCAAATACGCAGCGCGTAACGCCGGATCGTTGATTAGTTCATTTGCCGGACCCGTGGCGACAACTTCACCAAGGTTAATTATGACTCCGATATCGGCGATTTCTAGAGCGCTCATTGCATTCTGTTCAACCAGTAGAACAGTGAGTCCTAGTCTGTGTCGGAGTTGATCAATTGTTTGAAAAATTTGTTCAATCACAATAGGTGCAAGTCCAAGCGAAGGCTCATCTAGCAAAAGAAGTTTTGGACGAGATACAAGAGCCCGACCAATCGCCAACATCTGACGTTCGCCACCTGAGAGAGTGTTAGCGCTCTGCGACATTCTCTCCCCGAGGCGAGGGAAGAGTTCAACTACCTCATTAATCGCTTCAGCAGTATCTGATTTTTTGCCACGCCAGATACCGCCAAGAATTAGATTCTCTTTGACGGAGAGCTCTGGAATAACGGATTTTCCTTCGGAAACATGCGAAATTCCTCTACGAACTAGTTCGTCTGGTCGCTTACCGAGAATTTCTCGATCTTTCCAAGTTGCGTTCCCAGAAATTGCATCCTTTAGCCCGGAAAGCGTTCGAAGGAGCGTTGTCTTTCCTGCGCCATTTGCTCCGATTACGGCCGCAAGTTGGCCAACCTCCACTGAGAAATCGATACCCCTAAGAGCTGAAATTGCTCCGTGTGAGACACTCAAGTTGGATACGACAAGACTCATTTTCGTGCCTTTGATTGTGTACCGAGATACGCCTCGATGACGTTCTTATCGTTTTTCACCGTCTCCGGATTACCCGACGCGATAATCTCGCCGAAGTTTAAAACATAGATCCGATCACAAACGTTCATCACGACATCCATATGGTGTTCCACAATAATGATTGAAGTGTTACTCCTTAAGTGTCTAATCAATCCATTTAGCCACTCGATGTCTTGAGAGCCAAGCCCGCCGGCCGGCTCATCTAAAAGAAGAATTCTTGGTTCACTCACTAAAGCTCGCGCTATCGAAACGCGTTTAGTGTCTGGATAAGAGAGTGTTTCTGCTTTTCGCTCGGCAACTCCACCAACATATAGGCGTTCTAGGGTGCTCTGTGATTTCGATTTAAGTGCCTCTTCATCTCTTCCACCCAGACCTAGGGCTGATTGAACAAAACCCGCCTTGGCGTACTTACTTGCTCCTAACATCACATTCTCAGAGACAGTTAGGTCCGGAAAAAGGCCAACTCCCTGGAGTGTGCGCGAAATGCCACGATCAACTAGCTGAAAGGGCTTTGGCCACTTCGCTTTTCGGCCATAGAGCTCAAGGGAACCGCTTGCCGGTGTTACTAATCCCGAGAGCGCATTGAAGACCGTAGTTTTCCCAGCGCCATTCGGACCGATAAGTCCAAGTACTTCGCCTTTATGAAGATCGATATTGACATTGGAAAGTGCCTTTAAGCCACCGAAATTTACAGAGAGGTCGCGAATGGCAAGGACTCTTTCGGTTGAAGTCATCGTCGATTTCACTCCCTGTTCTCGCCAATTCAGTCCGTTAGCTAATTGATGAAGACCCGTGGAACCCTTGGACCGATTCGCGTCACAATCTCATAGTTGATTGTTCCGCAAGCCTTTGCCCAAGCGTCAGCAGTGTAGCCGTCACCTCCTTCACTTCCAATCAAATAAGCCCAATCTCCCGCATGTGCTACCGAATCGTTACCAATTTCCACCACAAATTGATCCATCGAAACTCGGCCAATAATCGGAGCTTTCTTATTACCCACAAGCACACCAGCGAGTGAGTTTGCGTTTCGCGGAACACCATCGGCATATCCCATTGCGACGACCGCTAATTTTGTATCGGCCTTTGTTATTGCAGTTCCACCATAGCCAACCTGAGAACCGGCTGGGACATCCTTAACAATATGTAGCCTTGCGCGCAATTTCATTACAGGTTTCAAATCCAATTTATCTGAGCCGCCCATGGTATTTATATCGGGAGATAATCCATACATCGCAATTCCTAATCTCACTAGATCAAAATGCGATGAGTCATTTGTGAGTGTTGCTGCAGAATTACTTAAGTGAAGAATTTTCGGTGCGATACCCGCTTCTCTTGCCTCCGAAACTCGCGCCTTGAAATTGCCTAGCTGTTCATCATTAAATGAGTGATTAGGTTCATCTGCGCGCGCAAAGTGTGACCAAATTCCAATCACTTCTAATCCACCGCCCTTAGATAACTCTGCGGCTCGTGTAACGAGTGGAATCCAATCTTTCAACGCTCCGCCTCGAGACATTCCAGTATCAACTTCCAGATGCACTCTTGGCGGGATACCTAATGCTTTTCCTGCTCTAGCAACTGCATCGAGATGGTCAAGAGATGGAATAGCAAGATCAATTTTTTTCCTTAGCGCGCCCTCAAAGTCATCACTTACTGGAGTTAGCCAGGCGAGGATTGGTGCGATTATCCCGGCATCTCTAAGGGCAATCGCTTCCTCAAGTAACGCCGTTCCAAGCCACTTAGCTCCAGCTTTAAGTGCCCGCTCTGCAACCGGGATTAAGCCATGTCCATATGCATCTGCTTTTACAACGGCGAGACCTTCGGCCTTTGTATTCGATAACAGTCGCTGGATGTTGTATTCGAGCGCGCCAAGATCGATTATCGCCTCAGCTCTTGCCATAGAACTAGCCTAATCGGGCGTTACGAAGGCTGCTTCTCCGATGGGATAAATCGGTCGATCGCCACGACCAAGACAAGAATCGCTCCACCTAGAAACATTCCACCAAGTAGGTCGGTAAACCAGTGGGTGTTTCTAATCAAGGAGGCGATACAGACGGCAATGGTCATTACGCCAACCACCCAGTAAAGGCGTAGCCCTTCAAAGGGATCTTTATGGGTGTAACGGAAGATTATGTAAGCCAAGAGCCCCCAAGTAACTAGCGCATTCGCAGTATGTCCGCTCGGGTAAGCCATTCCATCTGTAAAAATACAAATATCGAAATCTTCGCGTGCTTTGCAACGGCCAAATCCAATTTTGGCAGCGCCGACAAAAAGATTTAAGAATATTAGAGATAAAACCGACAAATTTAGCGGTCGCCAAGAATTAAATCTTCTTCCAATCAAAGCTGCAGCGATAAGCAAGACTGTTGCTGTTACTCCTCGAAGACCTAGATCATCAAGTCTTAAGATCAAGAACTCATTGAATCCCGTTAGTCTTGGCCGTTCGATATCTGCGACAAACTGATCAACCCGCCATAACAAACCTTCAAAAATAATATCGAGGGTAACGAGGATGAATGCTATGAAGAGCCCGCCAGACCAGCGGAGCGCAACGGCCATTTCATGGCGCCTCACTTCGAGACGTTGATCCACAACGTCATCAAACCTTGCAATCATTCGACTGTTACCGACTTTGCTAGATTCCTTGGTTGGTCCACATCATTCCCACGAGCCACCGCCATTTCATATGCGAAGACTTGGAGTGGAACTATAGAGAGTATTGGTTGGAGAATCTCTTCAGATTCTGGAATACGGATCAATTCTGGGAGATCAAGTGAATGACTTTGATCAGCGATTGCAATCACTCGGGCGCCACGAGCTCTTACCTCTTGGACGTTACTCCGCATCTTCTCAGCAATCTCACTCTTTGCTGGCGGAAGAATCGCAATCACTGGTGTTCCCTCTTCAATTAGCGCGATAGGACCATGCTTTAGCTCGCCTCCAGCAAAACCTTCCGCATGCATATATGCGAGTTCTTTTAGCTTAAGGGCTCCCTCAAGTGCAGCAGGGAAACCAACGTGGCGACCTAGAAAGAGTACCGAGGTAGCGTTCTTATAACCCCGGGTCATAGCACGGAGCGGTTCAACCGTTTCAAGAATCTCTTCAATCTTATTTGGAAGTTGTAATAGCGCATCAATTATCTCTTTGGTGCGATTTGAAGTTATTGAACTCCGCTTGCTTGCAAGGTATAGAGCGAGCAAATCAAGTGCAATTACCTGGGTTAAGAGCGCTTTTGTTGAAGCGACTGCGATCTCAGGGCCAGCATGGGTATAGAGAACCGAATCTGATTCGCGTGGAATGGTAGAGCCCATCGTGTTACAGATTGAGAGCGTCTGTGCTCCGAGCGACTTTGCATGACGGAGCGCCATCAAGGTATCCATCGTTTCACCTGATTGTGAGATCGTGATGACAAGTGTCTGCTCTGAGATAACGGGGTTGCGATATCTAAACTCAGATGCAAGTTCTACTTCGACTGGAATCTTCGCCCACTCTTCAAGGGCATATTTGCCAATCAATCCGGCGTGATATGCAGTTCCACAAGCAAGTATCAAGATCCGTTGGAAGTTACCGCTGATGTTCTCCAACTCTTTTAGCTCGATTGTAGAAGGCGTTGGGAATCGACCTAGCAATGTGTCGGCTACAGCTTTTGGTTGTTCGTAGATCTCTTTGAGCATAAAGTGCTCAAAACCTCCGCGCTCAGCGGCCTTGGCATCCCAAGTTATCTCATACTCTTTTGGTGTAACAGTTTTTCCAGCCAAATCTGTTACAACTACTTCATTTGGAGTCACGACGACAACTTGATCTTGCCCCAATTCCAGCGCCTTCTTTGTATGCGAGATGAAGGCTGAAACATCAGAGGCGAGGAAGTTTTCACCCGAGCCAACGCCAACCACGAGCGGTGAGTTTCTACGAGCTCCAACAATCAAATTCGGATTATCAGATTGAATAGCAAGGAGCGTAAAGGAGCCACGTAAACGAGCGCAGACGCTCCGCATAGCGGTAGCTAAATCCCCTGAGGCTTTGAATTCTTCGCCTAGAAGATGTGCGACTGATTCTGTATCGGTCTCGGATTTGAATTTATGCCCACGCCGTTCGAGCTCGGCTTTTAACTCTTCGTAATTCTCGATGATTCCATTATGAATGACCGCTAATTTCCCGCTCTCATCAAGATGAGGATGCGCATTTATATCGGTGGGGCCACCATGAGTTGCCCAACGAGTATGTCCGATACCACCAGTTGCGTTTTCGTGGCCGCCATTTAGGGCGCCTTCAAGGTTTGCAAGTTTGCCCGCCTTCTTCTCAACAACAAGCTTCTCGCCTTTAGTAAGAGCAAGGGCAACGCCGGCTGAGTCATAACCGCGATATTCGAGACGTCTTAAACCTTCAATAACTCTAGATAGCGCTGGGTTCGAGCCGGTATATCCGACAATCCCACACATTGATAGTGCTCCTTTATAGGGCGAGTTCTGATTTTACTAGCGCTGCGAGCGAAGTAGCGAATTGCTCAGCCTTTTCACTGGAATCGGCTTCAACCATCACGCGAATGACTGGCTCAGTTCCGGAAGCACGGAGCAAAACGCGTCCACTCTCACCTAATTCGCTCTCAATCTCCGCAACTCTTCCAATGACTGCTTGGCTTGTTTTCAACTTCGACTTATCGACGCCCTTCACATTGATTAGCACCTGCGGATATCTATGCATAAAGCTAGCTAACTCTTTGAGGCTCTTCTTGCTGGTTGCAACCTCTGAGATGAGGTGAAGTGCAGTAAGAATTCCATCACCAGTAGTAGCAAATCTACGCATAATCACATGGCCAGATTGTTCGCCACCTAGTGAATGTCCACCGGCCAACATCTCTTCTAATACATAGCGATCACCGACTGGAGTTGCCAGAAAGCCAATGCCTTTTTTCTCCAACGCACGGATTAGTCCAAGGTTGGTCATCACTGTTCCGACAATTTTCTTTGTAGGAAGTTCGGTGTGTCCAGCGAGGATTCCCAAGATGAAATCACCGTCAATGAGGCTTCCCTCATGATCTATCGCCAAGACTCGGTCAGCATCGCCATCATGTGCAATTCCTAAATCCGCGCCAACTTCACTTACCTTTGCAATCAAACTCTCTAAATGGGTAGAACCACAATTCTCATTGATATTGGTGCCGTTGGGTTTATCCGAAATGGCAATCACTTCAGCGCCCGCACGTCGTAATACCTCCGGCGCGACGAAAGAAGCGGCGCCATTTGCACAATCAACAACAATCTTTAGCCCAGCAAAGCTTGAATTGATTGTGGCAAGAAGATGCTTTATGTATCGCTCTCTAGCGCTCTCATCTTTAGTTATCTCACCCTTATTGCCATTAGGGCTCCAAGGTTTACCAAGTTGAACTTCGATTTGTGCTTCAACCGAGTCGGCTAACTTGCGACCATCGCGTGCGAAGAACTTGATGCCATTGTCGGTCGCTGGATTGTGTGAGGCGCTGATCATTACTCCGAGGTCACAACCAAGCTCAGTCACTAAGAATGAGACAGCCGGAGTGGGAAGAATTCCCACGCTAATTACATCTACGCCTGATTCCGAAAGACCGGTGGCAATTGCGCGTTCTAGATATTCACCAGATTCCCGTGAATCCTGAGCGACGATCGCTTTGGGTCTATGTCCAGAAAATTCGCCAATATCGGTGAGAACATGTGCAGCTGCGAGAGCGAGATCGTGAGCGAGTTGCTCGGTTAAATCAACGCCAGCAACGCCTCGGACACCGTCTGTGCCGAATAGGGCCATGACCCAAACGCTAGAGGATTAGCGCTTGCTGTACTGGGAGCGCTTACGAGCTTTCTTCAGGCCGTACTTCTTACGCTCGATTACGCGTGGATCGCGAGTTAAGAACTTCGCCTTCTTCAAAGCTGGTCGGTTGGCATCAGCATCAATTTCATTTAGCGCACGAGCAACGCCTAGGCGTAGCGCGCCAGCTTGACCGGAAATTCCGCCGCCATCGATACGAGCGATTACGTCGTACTTGCCTTCAGCTCCAACCGTGCGAAGTGGCTCAGAGACAGATTGCTGATGAACTTTATTTGGGAAATATGCTTCAAGGCTCTTCTCGTTTACAGTCCAACGACCGGAACCTGGGACGAGGCGAACGCGAGCAACCGCTTCTTTACGACGACCAACGCCAGCACCTGGTGCGATTACAGCGGCGCGGTTTGTGGCGCCAGCAGGAGTACTGGAGCTAAATGCGGTTGTTGTCTCGTTCTCTGACATCATCATCCTTTACTTGCCTAACTTGGTTTGATCGACTTGAGTGAAAACATATGGAGTTGGAGCTTGTGATCCATGTGGATGGTTAGGTCCGGCATAAACCTTTAGCTTTGAAGCCATCTGTTTTCCAATTGAATTCTTTGGGAGCATTCCCTTGATTGCCTTCTCAATGGCACGGGTTGGGAACTTCTCCATTAGGAGCGCATAGTTACGCTCTGTAAGGCCACCTGGGTATTGGGAGTGCTGGTAAGCCATCTTCTCGGTCATCTTGCTTCCAGTTAAAACAACCTTCTCCGCATTAATTACGATTACGAAGTCGCCCATATCCATATGGGGAGCGAAAGTTGCCTTGTGCTTACCGCGAAGCAGAGTTGCAGCATGGCTAGCTAAGCGACCAAGAACAACATCTTGGGCATCAATGACGTACCAC